>NZ_CP108509.1:1500000-1601525 GCF_035917275.1 Streptomyces sp. NBC_01237
TTGTCGTGCACGCCGACGCTGTCCAGCTTCAGGATCTCGCAGAACAGATCGGCGAGCCGGGCCTGCGTCCCGGTGGCCGGCCGGTCGTCGCCGGTCATCGCGGACCAGTCCGGTACGGGCAGCGCCTTGCGGTCCAGCTTGCCGTTGGGCGTGAGCGGGAGCGGCCCGTCCAGCGGGACGACGAGCGCGGGGACCATGTACTCGGGCAGCAGCCCGGCCGCGTGGGACAGCAGCTCCCGCGGGTCGGGAGTCCCCGATTCGGGCACCACGTAGCCGACCAGGCGCACGATGTCGCCGTCGCGGTCGGGCACCACGGCCGCCTGGGCTACCGACGGATGCGCGGTGAGGGCCGCCTCGACCTCGCCCAGCTCGATGCGGAAGCCCCGCACCTTCACCTGGCTGTCGACCCGGCCGAGGAAATCGAGGTTGCCGTCCGGTCGCCAGCGGGCACGGTCGCCGGTGCGGTACATCCGGCTGCCGGGTCCGCCGTACGGGTCGGCGACGAAGCGCTCCGACGTCAGCCCCGGACGGCCCAGATAGCCGCGGGCCAGGCCGCGGCCGGCGACGTACAGCTCGCCGGTCACGCCCGGCGGGACGGGTTTCAGGGTCTCGTCGAGGACGTAGCAGCGGGTGTTGGGGTCGGGCCGGCCGATCGGCACCCGGCCGGAGGGACTGCCGCCGTGCTCACGGGCTTGCCACAGCGTGGAGTTGACCGTCGCCTCGGTGAGCCCGTAGGCGCAGATCAGATCGGCCGTGGCGCCGAACCGCTCGAACAGCTCCGGCGGTACGGTCTCGGTGCCGACCAGGACGGTCGAGCCCTCGGGAAGCTCGCAGCCCGGCGGCAACGCGGACACCAGCGACGGCGGCAGGATCATGTGGGTGATCCGCTGGTCCGCGAGGAAGTCGGTGAGCGCCGGTCCCGCGACCCGTGCCTCGTCGCTGATGAGGACGAGGCGGCCGCCGTGGCACAGGGCCATCGACAGCTCGAAGGCGAAGACGTCGAAGCCGATCGACGCGAACTGGAGCACCCGGCTGTCGGGTCGCAGGCCCATGCGGTCGACCGCGGTCGCGACCAGGCTGGAGATGCCCTCGTGGGGCACCACCACACCCTTGGGGCGACCGGTCGAGCCGGAGGTGTAGATGACGTACGCGGCCTGGTCCGGGCCGACCGGTCCGCCGCCCACGGGCGCTTCGGACAGTGCGTCCAGCTCCCCGGCCGTCCCCGGCGCGTCGAGCAGCACCACGGGTACGCCGGCGACATCGGGGATCTTCCCCGCGACCGGTTCGGTGCCGACCACGAGGGCGGCCCCCGAGTCCTCGATCAGATACGTGAGACGGTCCCCCGGGTGGACCAGGTCCAGCGGCAGGAACGCGGCGCCCAGTTTCAGCACGGCGACCACGGTGGCGACCATGTCCACGGAGCGGGGCACGGCCACGCCGACGACGCTCTCGGTGCCCACGCCGTGGGCCGCGAGCAGCCGCGCGATGCGGTTGGCGCGGGCGTCGAGCTGCGCGTACGTCACCGAGCGGGAGCGTTCCACGACGGCGACCGCGTCGGGCCGTTCGGCGAGCCGCCGGGCGAACAGCGCGGGCAGGGACGCCTCCTCGACCTCGCGCGGGGCGCCGTTGAACTCCTCCAGGACCAGCCGCCGCTCGTCGGCGGTGAGGATCCCGGCCTGTGACAGGGGCTGCCCGGGTGCCGCGACGAGTGCGGCGACCAGCCGGCCGAGCCGCTCGCCGAGGCGCTCGGCGGTCTCCCGGTCGAACAGCTCGGTGGCGAACTCCAGGCGGCAGTTCAGCGCGCCGGTGCCGCCGTCGGCGGGGAGCCGTTCGGAGAAGCTGAACACGAGGTCGAACTTGGCGGAGCTGATCGCGAACGGCACGTACTCCAGCCGGAGTCCGGGCAGTTCCAGCTCGTCTCCGGTGCGGGCGTGGTAGCCGACCATCACCTGGAAGAGCGGGTTGCGGGAGAGGGACCGCGTCGGGTTGAGGGCCTCGACGACGGACTCGAAGGGCACATCGGCGTGCGAGAACGCCGCCAGGTCGCTCTCGCGGACCCGCGCCAGCAGCTCGGTGAAGCTGGGGTCGCCGCTCACATCGGCGCGCAGGACCAGCGTGTTGACGAAGAAGCCGACCAGATCGTCCAGCGCCTCGTCGCTCCGCCCGGCGATGGGTGCGCCGAGGGGGATGTCCGTCCCCGCGCCCATGCGGTGGAGCAGGGCGGCCACGGCCGCGTGCACCACCATGAACATGCTGGCGCCGGTCTCCCGGGCGAGCCGCTTCAGCCCCTCGTGGACCCGGGCGTCGAACGGGATGTCGAGTTCGGCTCCGGAGAACGCCGGGCGGGCGGGCCTGGGGCGGTCGGAGGGCAGTTCCAGTTCCTCGGGGGCCCCGGCCAGCGTGGTGCGCCAGTAGTCCAGCTGACGGGCGGCCATGCCGTTCCCGTCGGCGGGGTCGCCGAGCAGCCGCCGCTGCCACAGCGCGTAGTCGGCGTACTGGACGGGCAGCGGCTCCCAGCCGGGGGCCGTGCCGTCGAGGCGGGCCGTGTAGGCGGTGGCCAGGTCGCGGAGGAACGGCCGGTCCGACCATTCGTCGGTGGTGATGTGGTGCAGCAGCAGGACGACGGCGTGGTCGTCGGGCGCCAGCTCCACGACCGTGGCCCGCAGCGGCAGTTCGGCGGCGAGGTCGAAGGGGCGGTTGACGGCCGCGTCGATGATGCCGGGCAGCGCGTCCTCGGTGGCCCGGACGCACTCCACCACGGGGTGCGCCTGTTCGGCGGGCAGGACGCGCTGGGACGTCCGGCCGTCGGGCGCCGTGCGGAAGACCGTCCGCAGCGCCTCGTGCCGGGCCGTCACATCGGTGAGGGCGGTGCGCCACGCGTCGGTGTCGAGGGGGCCGCGCACCCGCATGACCAGCGGGAAGTTGTACGCGGCCGAGGTGCACTCGATCTGCTGGATGACCCACAGCCGTTGCTGGGCGTGGGACAGCGGCAGTTCGACGCGCCCGTGCCGCTCACCGGCCGTCAGTGCCGGACGGGCGGCGCCGCCGGCCCGTGCGACGCGTTCCACCAGTTCGGCCACGGTGGGTGCCTCGAACAGGTCCCGGATCGCCAGCTCCGTGTCCAGTGCGGTACGGGCCCTGCTGACGAGCCGGGTGGCCAGCAGGGAGTGGCCCCCCAGCTCGAAGAAGTCGCTGTCGATGCCGACGCTGTCCGCGGGCAGCCCGAGCACCTCGGCGTAGAGCGCGCACAGCGTCTCCTCCCCCGGGGTGCGGGGCGGGCGGCTCGTGCCGGTACCGGCGAAGTCCGGTGCGGGCAGGGCGCGGACGTCCAGCTTGCCGTTGACGGTCAGGGGCAGTGCCCCGACGGTGACGAGTACGGAGGGGACCATGTAGTCCGGCAGCGTGGCCTTCACATGGTCGCGCAGCCGCCGCGTCAGTGCCTCTCCCTGTCCGGCGCCCTCCTCCGGTACGACATAGCCGGCCAGACGCTTGGTGCCCGCGTTCTCCGTCACGACGACCGCCGCGTGGGCGACCTCCGGGTGCGTCGACAGCGCGGTCGAGATCTCGCCCAGTTCGACGCGGTAGCCGCGGATCTTGACCTGGTCGTCGGTGCGGCCGAGGAAGTCGAGGAGACCGTCGGCGCGTTGCCGTACGAGATCGCCGGTGCGGTACATGCGCTCGCCGGGCTCGCCGAACGGGTCGGCGACGAACCGCTCGGCCGTGAGACCGGGCCGGTCGTGATAGCCGCGGGCCAGACCCGTGCCGGCGATGTACAGCTCACCGGGGCAGCCCGGCGGGACGGGCCGCAGCATCGTGTCCAGCACATGGGCACGGGTGTTGCGGATGGGGACGCCGACCGTGGAGGTCGCGCTGTCGGCGGTGGAGCCGCCGAGCGTGTTGATGGTGTACTCCGTCGGCCCGTACAGGTTGTAGCCGTAGGTGCCCTCGGTGTTCCGGAGCCGCGTCCACACCGTGTCGGAGACGGACTCCCCACCGAGCAGGACCAGCGCGGGCCGGTGCTTCCCGGTCTCCTCGTCCTGGTCGAGCAGCCCTTCCTCGATGAGCAACTGGGCATACGTGGGGGTGACGTTGACCACGTCGACACGGTGCCGGTCGCAGTAGGCCACCAGGGCCTCGGCGTCACGGCGCAGCTCCTCGTCGCAGACGTGCACCTCATGGCCCTCGACGAGCCAGAGCAGTTCCTCCCAGGACATGTCGAAGGCGAAGGACACGGTGTGCGCGATGCGCAGCCGCCGCCCGCCCGCCGAGGCGATGGCCGGGTCGAAGATCTCCTTCTGGTGGTTGAGCTGCATGTTCGTCAGCCCGCGGTACGGGGTGACGACGCCCTTGGGCCGGCCGGTGGATCCGGAGGTGTAGATGACGTACGCGGGGTACTCCAGGCGGCCGGGCACGTCGTGCGCGAACGCGGGGCGCTCCGCGTCGGCGATCTCACCGCCCGGGAGCGCGGCCAGCTCGGCGGCCACGGCCACGTCGTCCAGGAGGAGTTCGGGCGCGACGGGTCCTTCGTCCCCGCGCAGCGTCGGGGCGACCGCGGCGGTGGACACCAGGCACAGGGGGCCGGTGTCGCGCACCATCAGGCGGAGCCGGTCGGCGGGGTGGTCGAGGTCGAGCGGCAGATAGGCGGCGCCGGTCCGCAGTACGGCGAAGAGGGCGGCCACCATGTCGATGGAGCGCGGCAGCGCGAGTGCGACGACCGTCTCCGGCCCGGCGCCCCGGGCGAGCAGCAGCCGGGCGAGCCGGTTGATGTGGGCGTCCAGTTCGGCGTACGTGAGGGCGCGCTCGCCGAAGACCAGAGCCACCGCGTCCGGGGTGCGGGCGACCTGGGCCGCGAGCATGTCGGCGACGGTCTCGTCCGGCACCGGCTCGCGGCTGCTCTCCCGGCCGGCCAGCAGTGCGGCGCGCTCGGCCGGCAGCAGCGGGTCGACACCGGCGGTCCGGGCGGACGCCCCGTCGCCGTGCTCCAGGGCTTCGGCCAGCCGGTCCAGGACGGCCGTGAACCGGGCGAGGATCGTGGTGGCGTCCTCGGGGTCGAAGAGGTCGGGCCTGGCCGCGAGGGTGACCCGCAGCCGGTTGCCGGGGGTGACGATCAGGGTGAGCGGGAAGTGCGTGCCGTCCACGTTGGACACATCGGTGATGCCGTGCCGCCGCCGCAGCTCGGCGGCCCGGTCCTCGCCGTCGGCCGAGCGGAGGACGAACAGGGTGTCGAAGAGGCGGCGGTGGCCCGTCTCCTGCTGGATCGTGCCGAGGCCGACGTACTCGTACGGCATGACGGCGGCCCGCTCGGACTGCATCCGTCGCAGCAGGCGGAGCACCGGCTCGTCCGGGGTGAAAGCGACGCGCGCCGGAATGGTGTTGAGGAACATGCCGATGATGCCGGCCGCGTCGGGTACGTCGGCGGGCCGCCCGGCGACCGCGATGCCGAAGGTCACGTCGTCGCGGCCCGTCATCGCCGAGAGCACCATGCCCCACGCCGCGTTCAGCACGGTGTTCAGGGTGAGCCCGTGCCGTCGGACGAGGGTGCGCAGCCGCTCGCTGCTCTCCGGCGTCAGTACGGTGTCGAAGTCCACCGGGATCACGGGTCCGGCGTCCCGCCCGGAGGGGGCGAGCAGGGTCGGCTCGTCGAAGCCGGCGAGCGCCCGGCGCCAGGCGTCGACGGCGGCCCCGGTGTCCTGCTCGTCCAGCCAGGCCAGGTAGTCGCGGTACGAGCCGGGGGCCGGCAGACCGGTGGCGTCGCCGCCCCGCTCGTACAGCGTGAACAGCTCCTCCAGGAACAGCCACGCCGACCAGCCGTCCCACAGGATCAGGTGGTGGGTGACGACGAGGCGGTCCCGGCCGTCGCCGAGCCGGATCAGCAGCAGCCTGCACAGCGGGGCGGAGGTGAGATCGAAGCGCCGGCGCCGGTCGGCAGCCAGCAACTCCTCGGTGCGGGTGCGCTGTTCGTCCTGGGAGAGACCGGACAGGTCCGCCTCGACGAGCGGGATCTCGGCCCCGTCCACGATGAACTGGACGGGGCGGGACAGACCGTCGTCGGCGAAACCGGCCCGCAGGCTGCTGTTGCGTTCCAGCAGCGCCCGGCAGGCGGCCCGCAGCCGGTCGGCGTCGACCCGGTGCCCGAAGTCGAGGCTCTCCTGCGACAGGTAGACGTCGAGCGCCTCGCCCGCGTCGAAGGTGGCGTGGAAGTACATGCCCTCCTGGAGCGGGGAGAGCGGCCAGATGTCCGCGACGGGCAGCCCTGCGACGGTCTCGACGCGCGCGGTCTCCTCGGGCGTGAGCACGTAGCCGCCGAGCGGGGCGGGGGCCGGCGGCTCCTGGGGGGCCGCGGCGGCGGTGAGCTGGTCGAGCAGTGCCCGCAGGGCGGGATCGACGGCCGCACCGGACCCGGCCTGCTGGGCCAGCACGGCCTGGAGGGCTGCCGCCGCCTGCCCGGCGTCGGCGGCGGAGACGGTCACCGCTTCGGCGGGCGCGGGCGCCCCGGCAGCGGGAGCGCCCGCCTCCGGAGCGGGAGCCGCGGTGGCCGCCCCGGCGGCGAGTGCGGCGGGGGTGCGGTGCTCGAACACATCACGGGGGCTCAACGCCATCCCTCTCTCACGGGCGCGGGTGACGACGGTGATCGAGGACAGGCTGTCGCCGCCGAGGACGAAGAAGTCGTCCTCCACGCCGATCCCCGGCACACCGAGAACGTCGGTGAAGATCTCGCACAGAGCGCGTTCGCGCGCGTCGCGCGGCGGCCGTCCGCCCGCGCGGGGCGTGACCCCGGGGGCCGGAAGCGCGTTCTGGTCGAGCTTGCCGCTGGGTGTCAGCGGCAGTTCGTCCAGGGCCACGACGGCGCCGGGAACCATGGTCGCGGGCAGCGCTTCGGCGAGCGCGGCACGCAGCCGTTCGGTGTCCGGGCGGGGGGCGCCCGGGGCGGGGGCCACATAGCCGACGAGGACACCGTCGCGGACGGTCACGGCGGCGAGGGCGACGCCCGGCAGGTCCGACAGAGCGGCCTCGATCTCGCCCAGCTCCACACGGTTTCCGCGGATCTTGACCTGGCGGTCGGTGCGGCCGAGGTACTCGACGGCGCCGTCAGCACGGCGGCGCACGAGGTCGCCGGTGCGGTACATGCGCTCACCGGGGGCACCGAACGGATCGGCGACGAACCGTTCGGCGGTCAGCCCCGGGCGGTCGTGGTAGGCCCGCGCCAGTTGCACGCCCGCGAGGTACAGCTCACCGGGGACCCCGTCGGGCACCGGTCGCAGGAAGGCGTCGAGGACGTACAGGCGGGTGTTCCAGACGGGCCGGCCGATGGGGACGGCGACCTCGCCGCCGCCCTCGTACGCGAAGGAGGTCACGTCCACGGCAGCCTCGGTGGGCCCGTAGAGGTTGTGCAGGGGAACGGGTCCGCGGCCGGAGCGGGACGTCAGCTCCCACCAGCGCCGGGCCCCGGCACCGGTGAGCGCCTCACCGCTGCAGAACACCCGCCGCAGGCTCGCCGCCCAGTCCGGGAGGCCCGTGCCGGTCTCCATGACCTGGGTGAACGCGGCGAGCATCGACGGAACGAAGTGGGTGGTGGTGATCCGCCGGGCGTGGATCAGCTCGGCCAGGTAGGCCGGGTCGCGGTGGCCGTCGGGGCGGGCGAGGACGACGGCCGCGCCCTCCACCAGGGGCCAGAAGAACTCCCACACGGACACGTCGAAACTGGCGGGCGTCTTCTGGAGCACCCGGTCCTCGGGGGTCAGCCCGTACGCGCCCTGCATCCAGGCGAGCCGGTTGACGATGGCCCGGTGGGTGACGGCGACGCCCTTGGGACGCCCGGTGGAGCCGGAGGTGTAGATGAGGTAGGCGGGGTGGTCGGGGCCGGCCGGGCGGGCGGGCGTGCCGGGTGTGCCGGGGACGTCTTCGGTCCGGTCGTCCCCGCCGACGAGGAGGTGGCCGAGGCCGGGCACGACGGGCAGCCGCCCGGCCGCTTCGGCGGTGGTCACCACGGTGCGCGCGCCGGAGTCGCCGAGCATGAACGCGACCCGGTCGGCGGGGTAGTCGAGGTCGACCGGCAGATAGGCGGCGCCCGCCTTGAGGACGGCGAGGAGCGCGATCATCAGCTCGGCGGAGCGGGGTACCGCGACCGCGACGTACGTCTCCGGGCCGGCGCCGCGTGAGCGCAGCCGCCGGGCCAGCGCCTCGGCACGCCGGTCCAGCTCCGCGTACGTCAGGGTGGTGTCCTCGAAGACGACGGCGGTGGCGTCGGGTGTGCGGGCCGCCGTCGCCGCGAACAGCGAGGCGAGAGTGGCCTCGGGAACGGGCCGCCCGGTGGCGTTCAGCGCGGCGAGGTGCTCGTGCTCCCGGTCGGAGAGCACGCCGGTCCGGGCGACGGTGCGACCGGGGTCGGACACGAACGCGCGCAGCAGCGCCGTGAACCTGTTGGCGAGCACGGCCACGGTCACCTGGTCGAGGCGGGCCGCGTCGTGCTTGAACCGCAGCAGGAGCCCGTTCCCGCCCGGCTCCACGACGAGCGCGAGGGGGTAGTGCACGGAGTCGAACACCTCGGCGCCGGTGATGCGCAGCTCGCCGGGCGCCTGCGCGGCGGAGAGGTCGCCGGTCGGATAGTTCTCGAACACCACGAGTGTGTCGAAGAGTTCTCCGCCGCCCGCGATCCGCTGGATGTCGGCGAGCGCCAGGTGCTGGTGGTCCAGGAGCGCCGCGTGCTCGTCCTGGACCCGTCGCAGCAGCTCGGCGAGCGATTCGCCGGCGCGCGGCGCGACCCGCGCGGGGACGGTGTTGATGAACAGGCCCACGGCGGTGTCCAGGTCCGTGACCTCGGTCGTCCGGCCGGACACGGTCGTGCCGAAGACGACGTCCTGACTGCCGGTGAGCGAGGTGAGGAGCAGGCCCCACACACCGTGGACGACGGTGCTCAGGGTGAGGCCGTGGGTCCGTGCGCGGGCGATGAGGTCGGCGGTGAACCGTTCGGGCAGCCGAGTGTCGACGTGCTCCGTCCTGGGTGCCGTCCGCCCCCGATCCGTCCCGGCGGCGAGTGCGGGCAGCCGGGTCGGCCCTTCGAGCCCGGACAGCGCCTGCCGCCACGCGTCGCGGGCGGCGTCCCGGTCCCGGCCCGCCAGCCACGACAGGTACGGGCGCGGGGCCACCGGCTCCGCAAGCTCCTCGCCCCGGTGGGCGGCGGTCAGTTCGCGCAGCAGGACCGCGACCGACCAGCCGTCGGCGACGATGTGGTGCAGGGTGAGCAGGAGCCGGTGGCGGTGGCCGTCCCGGATGAGGGTGGCGCGCAGCAGCGGCGGCCGGGCCAGGTCGAAACGCTCGGCCCGGTCGGCACTCAGCAGGTCGTCGAGGCCGGTGTCGGCGGTGTCGGCCTCCCGCCACGGAAGGATGACCTCGGCGGCGAGGCGCTGGACCACCTCGCCGCCGGGAAGCTGGCGGAACGAGGCACGCAGCAGGGGGTGCCGGTCCAGGAGCAGTTGCAGGGTGCTTCGCAGCCGGGCCGGGTCGACGGGGCCGTCCAGGTCGAGGAGTTCCTGGACCATGTAGAGGTCCGCTTCCCGTGCGTCGAACGCGGCGTGGAAGAAGAAGCCCTCCTGGAGCGGGGAGACGGGCAACGCGTCCTCGTCCAGCACGGCCGGGACGGCCGGGGCCGGGCGGGCCGTGATCCCCTCCGTCGGCCCGGTCTCCGACCCGGTCCCGGCCGCGGACCGGGCGAGGGCCGCCACCGTCCGGAGCCGGAACACCTCGCGCGGCCTGATCGTGAGCCCGGCCTCACGGGCCCGGTTCACCAGCTGGATGGCGACGATGCTGTCCCCGCCCAGTTCGAAGAAGCTGTCGTGGACGCCGACCGACGGCTGCCCGAGGACATCGGCGAAGAGGGCGGCGAGCACGGTCTCGGCCGGGGTGGTGGGGGCGTCGGCGCCGCTCATGGCCGTCCAGCGGGGCTCGGGCAGGGCGCGCCGGTCGAGCTTGCCGTTGGGGGTCAGCGGGAGCGAGCCGTCGAGGACGACGACGGCGGACGGCACCATGTGGTCCGGCAGGGTGTCGGCGATCCGGGCCCGTGCGGCGGTCACGGCGGTGCCGGATTCCGTGGCGGTGTCGGCGGCCAGGTAGGCGACGAGGCGTTTGACGCCCCGGTGGTCCTCACGGACGAGGACGGCGGCCTGGGCGATTCCCGGGCAGCCCATGAACGCGCTCTCGATCTCGCCCGGCTCGATGCGATGACCCCGGATCTTGACCTGGCCGTCCGCACGGCCCAGGAACTCCAGGTTGCCGTCGGTACCCCAGCGGACCCGGTCTCCGGTGCGGTACATCCTCGTGCCCGGCCCGCCGTACGGGTCGGCGACGAACCGCTCCGACGTCAGCCCCGGACGGCCCAGATAGCCGCGGGCCAGACCGCGGCCGGCGACGTACAGCTCGCCCTCGACGCCCACCGGTACGGGGCGGAGCGCGGCGTCGAGGACGTAGGTGCGGGTGTTCGGGTCGGGGCGGCCGATGGGCGTGGGGCCCGGCCGGTCCGCACGGGCGCTCCAGAGGGTGGAGTTGACGCTCGCCTCGGTGAGGCCGTAGGCGACGACGACCCGGAGCCGCCCGGACCAGCGGGCGATGAGCTCGCCCGGCACGGCTTCGGTGCCGACGACGAGGACGGCGCCTTCGGGCAGTTCGCACTCCGGCGGCAGCGCCGAGACGATCGAGGGCGGCAGGATCATGTGCGTGGCGTCGTGCCGCGCTATGTACTCGGTCAGGGCGGGTCCCGCGACGCGGCGTTCGGTGGGGACGAGGATGATCCGGCCTCCGACGCACAGAGCCATGACCAGGTCCCAGACCGTCACGTCGAAACCGACGGAGGCGAACTGCACGACGCGGCTGTCGGCGGTCACGCCGATCCGTTCGGTGGCGGTGGCGATGAGACTGCCGATGCCGTCGTGGGGGACGACGACGCCCTTGGGGCGGCCCGTGGAGCCGGAGGTGTAGATGACGTACGCGGCCTGGTCCAGTGCGACCGGCAGACCGGGATCGGAGCCGTCGAGGGCGGCGCGGGTGTCCGCGGTGGCCGGGTCGTCCAGCAGTACGTGCGCCACGCCGTCCTGTGCCGGGGGGAGTTCGTCCGCGAGTTCCCGCACGGTGATCACCGTGCGGGCCCCGGCGTCGGACAGCATGTAGGCGATGCGGTCCTGGGGGTGGTCGGCGTCCAGCGGCAGATAGGCGGCACCGGTCTTCATCACCGCGAGCAGGGACACGACGAGGTCCGGGGTGCGCGGCAGGGCCACGGCGACGACGTCCTCGGCGCCGACGCCGCGGGCCAGGAGGAGGCGGGCGAGCCGGTTGGCCTCGGTGTCGAGAGCGGCGTACGTCAGCTCGTCGTCCTCGCACACGAGCGCGACGGCGTCGGGCGTGCGGCGCACCTGCGCCTCGAAGGCCGCGGGCCAGGACTGTTCGGACACCGGGTGCGGTGCCGTCCCGAACTCGCCGAGGAGGCGGCCGCGTTCGTCCGCGGAGGTGAGTTCGATGTGGCCGACGGGGCGGTCGAGGTCCTCGGTGAGGGCCTTCAGCAGGGTGCGGAAGCGGCGCTCGTGGTCGCGGAGCGTCTCCTCGTCGCAGATGTCCGCGTCCGCGTCGAGGTGGACGCGCAGCCCGGTGCCGTCCCGGGTCCCGGCGAACGCGAAGGCGAGGTCGCTGACCGGGCCGAGCCACTCCGGGAGGAGCTCGGCCGTGCCGTCCGGGAAGCCCAGTTCCTCGGGCCGGGGAAGGATGTTGACGGTGGGCCCGACGAGCGCCGGTACGCCGTCGACGAGGCCGAAGTCCCTGGCCAGGTCCTCGGCACGGTAGCGCCCGTGCGCCACCGCTCCGGCGACCGCGTCGCGTACCCCGGCCACCAGGTCCGTCCCGGTCGTCCCGGGGCTGACCCGCACGCGCAGCGGGACGATGTTGGAGACCATGCCGGGGGTGCCGGCCGACACCCGGTCCTGCCGGGCCGCGATCGGCAGGCCGAGGACGAGGTCCTGCTCGCCGCCGGCCCGGTGGAGGTAGGCGGCCACGGCGGCGACCAGGACACGGGACGGCCGGACACCGGAGCGCTCGGCGGCCGCGTACAGCCGCTCCGTCTCCTGTGCGGAGAGTTCGGCGGTGCGCCGCAGGCGCCGCGCCATGGGGGACGGGCCGCGCTCGACCAGACGTGCGGGCTCGGCGCGTCCGGACATCCGCTCGTGCCACCAGGCGCGGTCGGCCCCGTACTGCTCGGATGCCCGGTAGGCCAGATCGGCGTCCACGAGCCGGGCGAGCGGCCGGTCCTCGCGGGCCGGGGCCTTCTCGCCCAGGGTGTAGAGCTCGCCGGCCCGACGGGTGATGAGTGCGACGCCCATGCCGTCGAGAACGATGTGGTGGTAGCGCTGGGACCATCGGACCCGGTCGTCCGCGAGCCGCAGCAGGACCTGGGAGAAGAGCGGGCCGTGGGTGAGGTCGACGGGCCGGTCCCGGTCGGTGGCCGTCCAGGTGGCGGCGGCCTCCTCGGGGTCCGGTGCGCCGCGCAGGTCGATGACGGGCACCTCGAAGGAGACGGGGCGCGGAGTCTGGCGCGCTTCTCCCTGTCCGGGCACCACCTCGACGTGCAGGCACTCGGCCTCCTCGACCGCCTGGCGGACCGCGCCCGCGAGGTGGTCGAGGTCGATGTCGCCGAGCAGGTCCAGGGTGAAGACGATGTTGTAGGCGGAGCTGTCCGGCTCGATCTGCTGGGCAAGCCAGACGCCGGCCTGCCCGCCGGTCAGCGGGAGCCCGGAAGCGGTTGTCCGGTCCGACTCGACGTCAAACATCGTACGAAGGGGCCTTTCCCTGGTCATGCCGGTGATGGGTGTGCCGTCCCGGTGAACGGGGCGGGCCGCCGCTGACAGACGGCTTCGGCGCTCGCCCCGTTCTCGTCCGTCATCGACGGCGTGCCGGGCCGGCACGCCGTCGAACCGTCCGCCTTCCCGGTCCCGCGTCAGTGGTGGGGCGTTACTTGATGGCCGCCAGCAGCGGCTCGATCTCGTCGATCGCGTAGGGGATGGAGAGGGCCGTGTTGAAGGAGAACGCGGCACCGACGTCCGGGTCCTGGTAGGGCACGAACAGGTCGCGCTTGTCCTGATGGACCTTCAGGTTCTTGTAGAGCGGTTCCGCCTTGATCCGGTTGTCGGCGTCGGTGCTGGAGGTCACCCAGACCAGCCGGTCGACGTCCAGCACATTCAGCTTCTCGGCACTGAGCTCGGCGGCGTTCCAGCCCGGCTTGGCCAGTGTGTCGATCTGGGGCTTCAGCTTGAAGCCCAGTTCGGAGAAGAAGATCGACTTGGGGTCGGTCCTGGTGAACGCCGAGTACTTGCCCGCCTCGAAGCTGTCGGCGACGGCGAGCGTCTTCGTGGCGAACTCGGGGTGCTTGTCGCGGACGGCCTTGAAGCGGGCGTCGATGCCCGCGATCAGCTTCTCGGTCTCCGCGTCCTTGCCGAGCGACTTGCCGATCTGCCGGGTCATGACCTGCCAGGAGGCGCCGTAGTCGGGAAGGCCCTTGGGCTGGGCGACGACCTTGGTGAACTTGGAGAGCGTGTCGTACTGCTCCTTCTTCATCCCCGAGTACTGGGCGATGACCAGGTCCGGCTTCAGCGAGGCGATCTTCTCGATGTTGTACTCGTCGCGCTCACCCACGATCTCCGGCTTCGTGGAGCCCCACTTGTCCTTGGTCCACGGCCACTTGCCGTACGGCTGCTCCTTGAACCAGTCCACCGATCCGACGGGCTTGATACCGAGCGCCAGCACCGCGTCCTGGTCCGAGAGGCCCAGGGTGACGACCCTCTTCGGCTCCGCGTCGACCGTCGTGCTGCCGTACTTGTGCTCGACCGTCACCGGGAAGGCGCCGGACTTCGCCCCGGCCGAGGGCTTGGACTCGGCCTTGTCGGCGCCGCCCCCACAGGCGGAGAGAGCGAGCGCGGCGACGGCCACGACGGCGACACGGGGAAGGTCTCTGACGAGCCGCGTCAGGGCGGGGCGTGTACCAATGGACACGGATGTTCCTTTCAAGGGGTTTCACTGTGCACACCAGGTCCGTCCACGAAGGCGCCGCCAACCGGCCGCGCGTGTGGGGGACTTGGCTGAAGATGTGTGGGTCGGGGCGAGCGACCCTAGCGGACCGATCCGATGCCGTCGGCGACCGGCCGCGGCCCGCCGGGGGCGGACTCCGCTCCCCGGTCGAGAATCGAGTCCAGGATCTCGCCGACCCTGATCGCGGTGTTGGAGAGCAGGGACGACGTGATGCCGTGGGTGTGCTCGGTGCCGCCCTGGAGGTAGATGCCGCAGCGCAGTCCGTCGTCCGTCGCGATCCGGTAGTCGCGCTCGACCTGGACGCGGCCCCGGTCGTCGCGGTGACAGCGTTCCGCCACGTCACCGAGGAGGGCGAGCGGCTCGGCCGGGGTGTAACCGGTGGCGAGGACCACCACATCGGCCTCCAGCGTGCTCTCCTCGCCGTTGACGAGGGACTTGACGGTGGCGCGCACCGTGTCCGGGGTCTCCTTGACGCCGGTCAGCCGGGAGATGTTGAGGAAGCGCAGCCGCTCGGTGCCGAGCACCTTCTCCTGGTACGCCTGGCGGTACAGGTCGTCGATCAGGTCGATGTCCACCACGGAGTAGTTGGTGTTGCCGTGGTAGTCCATCAGCTTGCGCTTGATGTCGTCGGGGGCGGCGTAGTACTCGTCGACCGCCTGCGGGTCGAAGATGCGGTTGGCGAAGCTGCTGTCGTCGGCAGGGCTGTAGCCGTAGCGGGAGAAGACGGCGCAGACCTCCGCACGGGGGAAGCGGCGGTGCAGGTACGCGACGTTCTCGGCGGCGCTCTGACCGGCGCCGACGACGATGAAGCGGGTGGGGTCGGTGCCCGCCAGGCCGTCCACCTTGGCCAGCAGGTCGGAGTTGTGCCAGACGCGGTCCGTCCGCTCCACGCCCTCGGGCATCAGGGGCCGCAGCCCCGTGCCGATGACGAGGTTGCGGGCACGGTGGACCACCGTCTCCGAGCCCGAACGGGCCGTCACATCGAGGTACTCCACCACTCCATCGCGTACGACGGGCTCGACGGAGATGACCTCGTGGCCGTAGGAGACCATGTCGTCGACCTTCGCCGCGGCCCACTCGAAGTAGTCGTGGAACTCCACGCGCAGCGGGAAGAGGTTCTTGTGGTTGACGAAGTCGATCAGGCGGCCCTTGCTCTGCAGGTAGCGCAGGAAGGTGTACTCGCTGGACGGGTTACGAAGCGTCACCAGGTCCTTGAGGAAGGACACCTGCATCGTCGCGTCGTCGATCAGCATGCCACGGTGCCAGCCGAAGTTCGGCTGCCGCTCGAAGAAGTGAGCGGTGACCGTCTCCTGCCTGCCGACACGCGCGTTGTGCTCGCTCAGCGCGATCGCCATGGCCACATTGGACGGCCCGAAGCCGATACCTATGAGGTCATGGATCAAAGGTGCGTCGCCAGGAAGAACCTGTGACATGTCACTCCCATCGTGCGGGTCGCCTGCCAGGCGCGGATGAAAAGAACGAGAGGCCGAGCCCGCCGTTGCCACCGGCCAGCCAAACTTAGGTAAAGCTAACCTGAGCTGAATCAAACTGTCGACAGGGCAAAACGGACGAGCGGCAGAAGTGGGGCGGCGAACAGGCCCAAAAACCGGGCGCGTTGCGCTATTAGGTAAGGCTTGCTTTACTTGCCCCCGGTCAGTCGCTCTTCCGAGGAGGAACTCCATGCGGGTCGTCATGTTCGGTTACCAGACCTGGGGGCACCGCACCCTTCAAGCACTCCTGGAATCCGAGCACGACGTCGTCCTGGTCGTGACGCACCCCAAGAGCGAGCACGCCTACGAGAAGATCTGGAGCGACTCGGTCGCCGACCTGGCCGAGGAGCACGGCGTTCCGGTGGTCATCCGCAACCGGCCCGACGACGAGGAACTGCTCCAGCGGCTCAAGGAAGCCGACCCGGACATCATCGTGGCCAACAACTGGCGGACCTGGATCCCGCCGCGCGTCTACACGCTGCCCCGTCACGGCACCCTGAACATCCACGACTCGCTGCTGCCGAAGTACGCCGGTTTCTCGCCGCTCATCTGGGCCCTGATCAACGGTGAACGCGAAGTCGGCGTCACGGCCCACATGATGGACGAGGTTCTCGACGCCGGTGACATCGTGGACCAGCGCGCGGTGACGGTGGGTCCCGCCGATACGGTCACCGACCTCTTCCACAAGACCGTCGACCTCATCGGCCCGGTCACGATCGGCGCACTGAAGCTGATCGCCTCGGGGCAGACCGAGTTCACCAAGCAGGACCGTTCACAGGCCAGCTTCTTCCACAAGCGGTCCGAGGAAGACATCCGGATCAACTGGGACTGGCCCGCCGATGTCCTGGAGCGTCTGGTCCGCGCCCAGTCCGCCCCGTACCCCAGCGCCTTCACCTTCCACAGGGGCAGGCGTCTGGAGGTCCTGGCCGCGGTCGTGTCCGAGGGCCGCTACGGCGGTACGCCGGGGCGCGTCTTCTACCGCGAGGGCGACGGGGTGGTGATCGTCGCGGGCGCCGACGCGCGGACCGGCCGCAACCACGGCCTCGCCATCACCCGCGTGCGTACCGAGGACGGCCGCGAGCTGCCGGCGGCCGACTACTTCACGTCCATGGGGGGCTACCTCACCAACCGCGCCTGACCGCCGGGCCGTCGGGCCGACGCACCGGGTGCCATTCCCCCGGTCCGGCCGGTCCGGCCGCCCTGAGGCAGATCCGCACCACCCGCCCCGCCCCTCGCATCCCGGTCCCCGGAACGAGGAGGCGGGGCGCACCCGTTTCCGCCCTGCTGACGGACTCGACTGCCGTGCGAGCGGGCCCCGTCGGGACGACGCACCGCGCCGCTGTCCCGGCGTCAGCTGTCCCGGCGTCACGGACGCCGCGCCCCCGTGAGTGATGCCGGGCCGGCCGCACGGGCTCGGGAGACGTACGCCCGGAGACCGGTCCGGCTACTCCTCCTCCCGCGTCCGCGCCTGCCCCTTGGCACGCTTGCCGACGACCGTCACGGCGGCCACCGCGCTGCCCACGAAGGCGAGGGCGACCACCCAGGGCTGATCGAAGACATGCCGCGTCGCGTGGTCCACGGAGTACCGGCCGGGGCCGATCAGACCGATGGCCGCGGCGGTGAAGCCGAGGAACGCCGGGTACTCGTAGCCGCCGCCCTGCGCGAAGAAGCCCGCGGGGGCGTGGACGGACACGGCTCCCGCCATCGCTCCGGCGGCGGCCGCCCCCGCGGCCGGAGTCGCGAGCCCGAACGCCAGCAGGACACCACCACCGGCTTCGCCGAGCCCGGCGGCGACGGCGCTGTGCTTGGGCGGATGGAAGCCCATGGCCTCCATGGCCGCGGTGGTGCCTTCGATTCCGCCGCCGCCGAACCAGCCCGCGAGCTTCTGGCTGCCGTGGGCGGTGAGGACCGCGCCGGTGCCGACGCGCAGGAGGAGAAGGCCGAGATCACGCCGGTTGACGCAGACCATGAGGACTCCCGGGGTGGGGACGGAATGGGGGGCGATACGGATTCCACTGTGGTCGGCCCGCGGCGTACCGGCACGGTCGGGATGGGCCGGACGGGGCCGAAGCCGGGCCAGGCAAGGGGTCACGGTGCGACACAAGTCATTGTGCAACTTGTTGCACAATAATGTTCCGGTGGTCTACAACTGGCTCGACGACACCTGTGCGAGGAGACGCCGGATGAGCCCTTACCCCACACTGCTGAGCCCGCTCGACCTGGGATTCACCACCCTCCCCAACCGGGTCCTCATGGGATCGATGCACATCGGTCTGGAGGAGGCCGAGCACGGCTTCACGCGTATGGCGGCCTTCTACGCCGAGCGGGCCCGCGGCGGGGTCGGCCTGATGGTCACCGGCGGCATCGCGCCCAGTGAGCGCGCGTGCTCCTTCCCCGGCGGCGCCAGGATGACCACCGAGGCGGAGGCCGCGCAGCACACGGAGATCACGACGGCCGTCCATGCGGCGGGCGGGCGGATCGCGATGCAGATCCTGCACTTCGGGCGCTACGCGCACCACGCGGATCTGGTGGCCCCGAGCGCGCTCAAGGCACCGATCAGCGGCTTCACCCCGCACGCGCTGACCGACGACGAGGTCGAGGAGACCATCGAGGAGTTCGTCCGGGCCGCGGAGCTGGCGCGCTCGGCGGGCTACGACGGGGTCGAGATCATGGGCTCCGAGGGCTATCTGATCAACGAGTTCATCGTTGCCGCGACCAACCACCGCACCGACCGCTGGGGCGGCTCGTACGAGAACCGCATCCGCTTCCCCGTCGAGATCGTGCGCCGGGTCCGTGAGCGGGTCGGGAGCGACTTCATCCTGATCTACCGGCTCTCCATGCTGGACCTGGTCCCCGGCGGCTCCACGCTGGAGGAGGTCGTGCGGCTCGCCCGGGAGATCGAGGCGGCCGGAGCCACCATCATCAACACCGGCATCGGCTGGCACGAGGCCCGCATCCCCACCATCGCCACCTCCGTGCCGCGCGGCGCCTTCACCTGGGTGACGGAGAAGGTGCGCGGGGCGGTGTCCGTACCCCTGGTGACCAGCAACCGCATCAACACCCCGGAAGTGGCCGAGGAGATCCTGGCCTCCGGCCGTGCGGACATGGTCTCGATGGCCCGGCCGTTCCTGGCCGACCCGGACTTCGTCGCCAAGGCGGCCGAGGGCCGCGCGGACGCGATCAACACCTGCATCGGCTGCAACCAGGCATGCCTGGACCACATCTTCAGCCTGAAGATCACCTCGTGCCTGGTCAATCCGCGCGCCTGCCACGAGACGGAGCTGGTGCTCTCGCCCACCCGGACGCGCAAGCGGGTCGCCGTCGTGGGCGCCGGTCCGGCCGGGCTGGCGTGTGCGGTGACGGCGTCCGAGCGCGGCCATGCGGTCACCCTCTTCGATCTGGCCGACGAGATCGGCGGCCAGCTCAATGTGGCGCGACGCGTCCCCGGCAAGGAGGAGTTCAACGAGACGCTGCGCTACTTCCGTACCCGGCTGGCCGAACTGGACGTCGAACTCCGGCTCGGCACGCGGGCCACGGCCGGAACGCTGGACGGCTTCGACGAGATCGTCGTCGCCACCGGCGTCGAGCCCCGCTCCCCCGCGATACCCGGGGCGGGGCACCCCAGCGTGGTCAGCTATCTGGACGTGCTGCGCGACGGGGCACCGGTCGGTGACCGGGTCGCGATCGTCGGGGCGGGCGGCATCGGCTTCGATGTGGCCGAGTTCCTGACGGACGGCGGCGACGACGCGAGCCTCGACCCGGAGACGTTCTTCCGGCAGTGGGGCGTGGACACCGACTACGCGGACCGGGGCGGGCTGCGCGCCCCCGAGCGCCCGAAGGTGCCGCGCACGGTCCACCTGGTCCAGCGCAAGGCGACCAAGGTCGGGGCGGGACTCGGAAAGACCACGGGCTGGATCCACCGCACCGAGCTGCGCCACCGCGGCGTCGACATGATCGCGGGCGCCGGTTACGACCGTATCGACGACGAGGGTCTGCATCTCACCGTCGACGGCGAGCGGCGCCTGCTCACCGTCGACACGGTGGTGCTGTGCGCGGGTCAGGAGCCGCGCCGCGAGCTGTACGAGGAACTGCTCGCCGCGGGCCGTCCGGTGCATCTGATCGGCGGCGCCGACGTGGCGGCGGAGCTGGACGCCAAGCGGGCGATCCGCCAGGGCACGGAGCTCGCCGCGACGCTGTGAGGTCCCGTTCCGCCCGTCCTTAGGATGCACTGCATGTCACTGCCGCACGCGATCCTCACCGCCCTGCTGGAGAAGCCGTCGTCGGGGCTGGAGCTGACCCGGAGGTTCGACCGTTCGATCGGTTACTTCTGGTCGTCCACGCACCAGCAGATCTATCGCGAGCTCGGGAAACTGGAGCAGGCCGGGCGGATCAGGGCGCTGCCCCCGGCGCAGCCGGCGCGTGGGCAGAAGAAGGAGTACGAGGTGCTGCCCGCGGGCCGCGAGGAGCTGGCCGCCTGGGTGGCCCTGCCCGAGGACCCGCGCCCGGTCCGCGATCCGCTGCTCCTGCGGATGCGGGCGGCAGCGGTGGTCGGGGCGCCGGGGCTGGGGGCGGAGCTCCGGCGCCATCTCGGGCTTCATCAGCGGCAGCTGGCCGAGTATCTGGAGATCGAGGAGCGCGACTTCACGCCCGCGCGGACGGCGGACGAGGACCGGCTTCGGCATCTGGTGCTGCGGGGCGGCATCGATCTGGAGAGCTTCTGGATCGGCTGGCTGACGCGGGCCATCGACGAGCTGGGCGAACCGGACCGGTCCCCGGACCCGGCCGCGCAGACAGCCGGAGACCCGGCCGCGCAGACTCCCTGAGGACGGCGCAGCCGGCCGAGCAGCCCCTCCCGAAACTGCTCAGACCCTGGGGCCGCTCACGACCTGCTCGGATCCCGGGGCTGCCCGGAATCCGCTCAGGACCCGAACCCCGCTCAGGACGCGCTCGGCCTGACCGTGAGCGGTTCGCGTGCGCGCGGTTCGGCTGCGCGCGGTTCGGTGGCGAGGGCCTGGCGGTCCTGTTGCCGCGGGCTGCCGATGACGACCCGCGACGGCGCACCGCTCACGGGCGCACCGCCCGCCACCGTCTCGCCCGCCGCCGTCTCGGCCTCTTCCCCGGTCACGGCCATGGGCCGGGCCTGAGCGCGGCTGAGCAGGATCACCCCGCGTACCGCGGCCGCCGTGCCGAGGAGCGCCGGGACCAGACCGGCCGCTCCGCCCTGGAGGCGTTCACCGAGGAGGGCGAGGCCGATCGCTGCGGCGGCGACCGGATTGGCCAGGGTGACCACGGCGAGCGGGGCGCCGAGACCGCCGCGGTAGGCGGTCTGGGAGAGCAGCAGGCCGCCCATGGCGAAGGCGGAGACGAGCAGCGCCACGGTCAGCAGCCGCCAGCTGAACAGCGGTCCCGTGGTGTGGTCGGTCACGGCGACCGTCAGGGTCTGGGTGAGCGCGGAAGCGACGCCGGAGGTGATGCCGGAGGCCGCCGCGTGCCGCAGTCCCGGCCGTGTGCCGGGGCGGCTGAGACCGGCGACGACCGCCATGGTGGCCGCGCCGACGCCGAGCGCCTCGACAAGACTCAAGGTCTCGTGCGGCGCGGTGCCGCCCGAGGTGAGCAGCAGGGCTCCGAGGCCGAGGAGGGTGAGGACCGTGCCGCGCCATTCGGTCCGGCTGACCCGGCGCCCGGCGGCGCGCGCCCCGAGCGGGACGGCGGCGACGAGGGTGAGCGCGCCCAGCGGCTGGACGAGGGTGAGCGGTCCGTACTTCAGCGCGGCGACATGGAGCAGGGCGCCGCCCGCGTTCAGACCGACCGCCGACCACCAGGCACCGCGGCCCAGCAGGCGCAGGGTGCCGGTGGAGGGTTCGGTGCGTCCGGCGAGCCGGGACTGTGCCACGGCCGCCGCCGCGTAGGCGGCTGCGGAGACGAGGGACAGTGCGACGGCGATGAGCGTGGCGTTCACCGCCGGGCTCCCGACCGGGCGAGCGTCCGTGCTCCGGCGCCGGTACCGGCGGTGGGTCCGGTGTACGTCCGGGTCTCGGCGACGGCCGCCGGTGCATGGGCGACGGCGAACGCGGAACCGGCTGCGGGCACCCCGCCGGACGGCCACGGCAGATGCTCCCGGACCGGAGCGGGGCGCGACAGCCGCAGGGCGGCGAAGGCGACGGCGAGCAGCGCCGAGACGACGATCGCGTCGAGCCAGTAGTGGTTGGCGGTGCCCACGATGACGAGCAGCGTCACCAGCGGGTGCAGCAGCCACAGCCAGCGCCACCGGGAGCGGGTGGCGACGATCAGCCCGACGGCGACCATCACCGCCCAGCCGAAGTGCAGGGAGGGCATCGCCGCGAACTGGTTCGCCATCGAGTCGGTAGAGGGGGTGTTCCCGTACACCGTCGGGCCGTACACCTGGCCGGTGTCCACGAGGGCCGCGGCGTCCAGCATCCGGGGCGGGGCGAGCGGGAACAGCAGATGGAGCGCGAGCGCGGCGCCGGTGAGTACGGCGAGTATGCGGCGCGACCAGACGTAGTGGCGGGGCCTGCGCCAGTAGAGCCAGACCAGGAACAGCACCGTGGCCGGGAAGTGCACGGTCGCGTAGTACGTGTTCGCCACATGGATCAGCGTCTCGCTGTGCAGCAGCACGCTCTGCACGGCGCCCTCACCGGGGAGATGGACGGCGCGTTCGAAGTCCCATACGTGTCCGGCGTTGCGGAACGCTTCCTCGACATGTCCGTTGGCGGCCTGCCGGCCGAGCTTGTACACGAGGAAGAGTCCCGCGACCAGGAGGAACTCACGGACGAGGGGCGGTCGGGCAGAAGTGTCCGGCTCCCGGTCTGCAGGCTTGCTGCGGGCGTGTATCACCCGATGCCCCTTTGCTGACGAAGCGCTGTTACGGCGGCATGGTCCACTCCATGCCGTATCGATACGCCAGTGTACCGATACGCGAACGTATCGGTACACGCGCGTATCGGTACACTGGCGTATCGAGGGACCTCACCGCAGAGCCGCAGGAGGGAAGCGCATGCCGTCGCAGGATTCCGCACAGGAACCGGCACTCGCGTCACGCCGGTCGAAGATCACACCGGAGCGGGCGCAGGAGCTGTACACGGCCGTGCTGGACCTCTTGCGGGAGAGCGGGTACGAGTCACTGACCATGGAGGGAGTGGCCTCGCGCACCCGCTGCGGGAAGTCGACGCTCTACCGGCAGTGGGGCTCCAAGCCCGAACTGGTCGTCGCCGCGCTGCACGGCACCCGCCGCATGCTGCTCTCGCACATCGACACGGGCACCCTGGCCGGGGACCTGCGCGAGGCGGCGCGGGCCATCGGCGAGGGCTCCGGCCGCGACACCCCTCTGATGCACGCGCTCAGCCACGCCGCGCTCCAGAGCCCCGAGCTGCTGTGCGCGTTGCGGGAGGCGCTGATCCTGCCGGAGATCGCGGCGATCGACGCCATGGTCCGGCGGGGCATGGACCGCGGCGAGATCGCGGCCGGTCATCCCGCGGCGGAGTACGTGGCCGCGCAGCTGCTCGGCGTGATGCGCGCGCGCCCCCTGCTGGAGGGGCGGTACGCGGACGAGGCGTATCTCACACGGTTCGTGGTGACCACGATCCTCCCCGGACTGGGACTTGAGGCACCGCCCCCGGAGTCCTGAACAAGACGTGGACCGTCCGCCCCGGCGGAGAGACGGTCCACCCGCGCCGCACCGTGGGGACGGGGGCGGCGCACCGCCCGGCCGGCCGGTGACTCCTTCGGGAGCCACCGGCCGGCCGTGTTTCCGGCCGCACCCCCGGCGGGCCGCGCCCCGTCGCGCGGTCAGCCCCGGCACACCCGGTGGACCTGGCGCACCCCTAGGTCACCAAACAAATGATTGGTAGATTCGTCGCTCCATACCGATGGAGGGCGGACCATGGGCTTCGGCAATCCGATCGACTTCTCCGGGCGGGCGGTGCTCGTCACCGGAGGCACCAAGGGCGTCGGCGCGGCGATCGCCGCCGCATTCCTCACCGCGGGCGCGGACGTCATGGTGTGCGGGCGCGGCGAACCGGCGGAGCTGCCGACGGCGGGCGGGCGACCGGCCCTCTTCCGGGTCGCGGACGTCCGGGACCCCGCTGCCGCCGCCGCACTGGTGGCGGCGGCCGTCGAGCGGTTCGGCCGGCTCGATGTGCTCGTCAACAACGCGGGCGGCTCCCCCGACGCCGACGCGGCGACCGTCTCCCCGCGCTTCGTCGAGAAGGTCGTCGCCCTCAACCTCCTGGCCCCGTTCTATGCGGCGCAGGCCGCGAACCTGGTCATGCGGGAGCAGCCGGAGGGCGGCAGCGTGATCAACATCGGCAGTGTCTCCGCACACCACCCGCAGCCGGGGACCGCCGCCTACTCCGCCGCCAAGGCGGGCCTGCTGGGGCTGACGCGGGCGCTGGCCCTGGAATGGGCGCCGAGGGTGCGCGTCAACCACATCACGGCGGGGCCGGTCCGCACCGAGGGCACCGCCTCCGTCCACGGCGAGGACCGGGGGACGGCGATGGCGGACGTCCTGGCGATGCGCCGGCCGGCGGTGCCCGACGACGTGGCCCACGCCTGTCTCTATCTGGCCGGCGGGCTGGCACCGTACGTCAACGGCGCCGACCTGGCCGTGCACGGCGGCGGGGAGGTACCGGCCAGATATCTCACCAGGACCCCTTTCTCGTCCCCTTGACGATATCCCCCGGTACCCCTTATCGTCGCACCGACGAGATCGAGGGGGTCCCCCATGGCCGACATCACCAAGCGCTTCGGCTGGCGCCATCTGCGCTCCGCGCCCACCGCACACATCCGCCACCACAAGCGCGGCAAGCTCGCCCACGACGGCCCCGGGCTCAGCTTCTGGTACCGGTCACTGACTGCCGCACTGTCCGAAGTGCCGGTGGACGACCGCGAGCTGGCCATGGCGTTCCACGCCCGTACGGCCGACTTCCAGGACGTGACCGTGCAGGCCACCGTGACGTACCGGATCAGCGACCCGGCGGCGGCCGCGGCCCGCCTCGACTTCTCCGTGGACCCGGACACCGGTGACTGGCGCAGCGCGCCGCTGGAACAGATCGCCACCCTGCTCACCGAGACCGCACAGCAGCACGCCCTGGACGTCCTGGCCCGCACCCCGCTCGCCGCCGCACTGGTGGACGGGGTCGCCTCGGTACGCGAACGGGTGGCCACGGGCCTCGCGGCCGAACCCCGGCTGCCCGCCACCGGCATCGACGTGGTGGCCGTGCGCGTCGTGGCGATCCGCCCCGAGGCCGAGGTCGAGCGCGCCCTGCGCACCCCGGCCCGCGAGCAGATCCAGCAGGAGGCCGACCGGGCCACCTACGAACGCCGGGCCGTCGCGGTCGAGCGGGAGCGCGCCATCGCCGAGAACGAACTGGGCAGCCAGATCGAACTGGCCCGCAGGGAAGAGCAGCTGGTGGAGCAGCGCGGCACCAACGCCCGGCGCGCGGCCGAGGAGAAGGCGGCGGCCGACTCGGTACGCACCGAGGCCGAGGCGACCCGCACGGTGCGGCTCGCACGCGCGGAAGCGGCCGCGGCCCGCGACACCGGAGCGGCACGCGCCGAGGCCCAGGCGGCCTGGCTGCGGGTGCACGCCGAGGTGGACCCGACGACGCTGCACGCCCTGGCGGTGACGCGGCTGGCCGAGAACCTGCCGCGCATCGACAGCCTCACCCTGTCCCCCGACGTCCTCACCGGGCTGCTCGCCAAGCTCGGCCGGCCGGACCCGGAGACGGAGGCATGAGCCTCGCCCCGCGTGCGGTGCTCGTGCACCGGACCACCGAGTACGAGGAACTGCTCGCCCGGCACGGGACGCACGGCCAGGCCGCGTTCTTCCTGTCCAGCCGCGGCCGGTCGATCGACGAGGTGGCCCGGCGCCACGACCGTACGCGGCGGGCACTGACCGAGGTGGCGGCCGCCGTGCCGTTGCAGTGGCGCGGCTCCCGGGTGGAGCGCGCGGACCTGGACCGCTTCCTCTTCGCCCCCGAGGACGTGGTGGTCGTGGTCGGGCAGGACGGGCTGGTCGCCAATGCCGCGAAGTACCTCTCGGGCCAGCCGGTGGTGGGGATCGACACCGATCCCGGGCGCAACCCCGGTGTCCTGGTCCGCCACCGCCCCGCCGACGCGGCCGCCCTGCTCCGGACGGCCGTCGCGCCCGGCGGTGCGGTGGAGGAGCTCACCATGGTCGAGGCCGTCGCCGACGACACCCAACGGCTGCTCGCGCTGAACGAGATCTATCTCGGGCCGCCCGGCCACCAGACCGCGCGCTACCGTCTGGGCCCCGACGATGCGGCGACGGCCGCGGAGGCGCAGGCGTCGTCGGGCGTCCTGGTCGGTACGGGCACCGGCGCCACCGGCTGGCTCCGCTCCCTGTGGCTGGAGCGCGGCGGCGTGCCCGAGCTGCCCGCACCGTCCGATCCGCGGCTGCTCTGGTTCGTCCGCGAGGCATGGCCCTCTCCCGCGACCGGCACTTCGCGCGTCGCGGGTGCGCTGGGCCCCGGGCACGGGCTCCGGCTCACCGTCGAGTCGGACCGGATCGTGGTGTTCGGGGACGGCATGGAGTCCGATGCCCTGGAACTGACCTGGGGCCAGACCGTACGGCTCGGCATCGCCGCGACCTCGCTGCGGCTCATCACCTGAACCCGGGCAGCACCGAAGTCCCTCCGGCCCCGCGCGGAGGCGCCGGAGCGGATCCGCCCGGGTGGCCGCCCAGCATCCCGGCAATGTGAGGATGGCCACGAGGAACAACGGTTCCCGTACGGCGCACAAGGAGCAGAGCACCATGACCGGCGAGTCCACCACCGGCCCGAACCGCAATACCCGCCCACCGGTGGCGCAGGCCGCACTCGGGGTGGGGGTCATCGTCCAGGACGGACATGGACGCGTCCTGCTCGGCCGGCATCACGGCGGCACCTGGGAGCTGCCGGGCGGCAAGATCGACCCGACCCATGAGTCCGTCGCCGCGGCGGCCGTACGCGAGCTGCGCGAGGAGACCGGCCTGGAGGTCGAGGAGGCCGCCGTGAACGTCTTCGCGATGCTGCACGACGTGGTCGCCAGCATCAACCGCGTCAGCATGGCGGCATCGGTGACGCTCGGGGCCGGCGTGCCGCAGGTCACGGAGCCCCATCTGATCAGCACCTGGCAGTGGATCTCCCCCGAAGCACTGCCCGGCCCGCTCTTCGACCCGTCGGCGCAGGTCCTGGCGGCCTGGCGGCCGGACCTCGCCCTCGCGCATCCGCCGGCCCACCTGCTGCGCATCGCCCCCTCGGACAGCCCCTACAACTCTTAATCATTTGCCTAGGAGTCATAGGCGCCCCTAGCGTCGTCGGCATGAGAGCCGTCAGCGAGCAGGACATCCGCGCATCGTTCGTCAACTGTTCCAAGGGCGAGGCGAAGCGTCTCCCGATGCCGCGTGATCTCGACGAGCGCCGGTGGGACGATCTGGACTTCCTGGGCTGGCGCGATCTCTCCGCACCCGACCGCAGCTATCTCGTCACCGAACTCCGGGGCACGCTCGTCGGCATCACCCTGCGCTTTCCGTCCCATCAGCGCGGCTTCCTCCACCGCAGCATGTGCTCGGTCTGCCTGACCACCCATCCCGGCAGTGGCGTCTCCCTGATGACCGCCCGCAAGCGGGGACAGGCGGGCCGGGACGGGAATTCCGTCGGGATCTACCTCTGCACCGACCTGAACTGCTCCCTGTACGTACGGGGCAAGAAGGATCCGGCCCCCGGGGCCCGTTTCGAGGAGTCCCTGTCCCTGGAGGAGCAGATCGAACGCACCCGGAACAAGCTGTTCGCCTTCCTGGACACGCTCTCCGGCTGAACCGGCGGCCGCCGTAACCCTTCCGGACGCCTACGGATGCGGAACCAAGAGGTCAGATATACGAATAAGTCACCATTCGCGTGATTGGAGTAGGCGCTCATGGATGACTACCCGCTGCTGAACCTCTTTCTGACCATGCTCTACCTGTTCCTCTGGGTCCTGTGGTTCTTCCTCCTGTTCAAGGTGGTGACGGACCTCTTCCGGGACCATTCGCTCAACGGCTGGGCCAAGGCGGGCTGGCTGGTCCTCGTCATCCTCCTGCCCTATATCGGCGTGCTGGTCTACCTCATCGTCCGGGGCCGCAGCATGGCCCAACGGGATGCCAAACAGGCCAAGGACTCGGAGGCGGCGTTCCGCCAGTACGTGAAGCAGGCCGCGGGCACGGAGGGCGGGTCCGGCACCGGCAGCCATGTGAGCGACCTCGCCAAGCTCGCCGAGCTCAAGGACAAGGGCGACATCAATCAGGAGGAGTACGAGAAGGCCAAGGCCAAGCTTCTCGTCTGAGGCACGGGACGGACGACGCGCCCGACATGGCGTCGGGCGTCCCGCCGAGGACTCCCCCGCACAGTCCGTCACACACGCAGCGGCCGTACCGGATCCCTCCGGTACGGCCGCTGCGTGTGTGACGGACCAAAGCCAGGCCACCACCCTCCGCTGTTCTCCGGCCGGCCCCTACCCGTGGCCCGGTCGGCTTCAGGCTGGGGCACTCGTCCCCGCCGCACCCGGCGCGACCGACGGAGCAGCCGCGGACCGCGGTGGTCACCGCCCCACGCGTGCGGCACACGACGTGGCGCCGCCCCTTCGGGACGGCGCCACGACACGGAAGAACTCGCCGGATACAGAGGTGGTCAGGGGACCTTCACCCAGTCGAGGGTGCGTTCCACAGCCCTCTTCCAGCCCGCGTAGCCTTCCGCGCGCTGCTCCTCGGACCACTGGGGCGACCAACGCTTCGACTCGTGCCACTGGGTGCGCAGTTCGTCGGTGTTCTGCCAGAAGCCGATGGCCAGCCCCGCCGCGTAGGCCGCGCCGAGAGCAGTCGTCTCCGCGACGACGGGACGGCTGACCTGGACACCGAGGACATCGGACTGGATCTGCATGCAGAGATCGTTGGCGGTGACACCGCCGTCGACCTTGAGCACGTCGAGATGGACCCCGGAGTCCTGCTCCATGGCTTCGACCACATCACGGCTCTGGTAGCAGATGGCCTCCAGAGTCGCCCGTGCCAGGTGGGCGTTGTCGTTGTACCTGGCCAGGCCGACGATCGCCCCGCGGGCGTCGGAACGCCAGTACGGCGCGAAGAGGCCGGAGAACGCGGGAACGAAGTACATGCCCCCGTTGTCCTCGACGCTCCGGGCCAGCTCCTCGCTCTCCGCGGCCGACTTGATGATCTTCAGCTGGTCGCGCAGCCACTGCACCGCGGATCCGGTGACAGCGATGGAACCCTCCAGCGCGTAGACCGCGGGGCTGTCACCGAACTGGTAGGCCACCGTGGTGAGGAGTCCGTGCTGCGAGCGGACCAGCTCGGTGCCGGTGTTGAGCAGCAGGAAGTTGCCGGTCCCGTAGGTGTTCTTGGCCTCACCGGGGGCGAAGCAGACTTGACCGACCGTGGCTGCCTGCTGGTCGCCGAGGACACCGCCGATGGGAATGGCGGCACGCAGCGGTCGGGAGGTGCGGGTGGAACCGTAGGCTTCCGGGTGCGACGAGGGGTTGATCGTGGGAAGCATCGCCCGGGGGATGCCGAAGAAGCCCATGAGTTCCTCGTCCCAGTCGAGGGTCTCCAGGTTCATCAGCATGGTGCGGCTCGCGTTGGTCACGTCGGTGGCGTGGATGCCGCCGTCGGGGCCGCCGGTCAGGTTCCACAGGACCCAGGCGTCCGTGTTGCCGAAGATGGCGTGACCGGCCTCCGCCGCTTCCCGTACGCCGTCGACGTTCTCCAGGATCCACTGGATCTTGCCGCCGGAGAAGTAGGTCGCCGGCGGCAGCCCTGCCTTGCGCCGGATGACCTCGCCCTGCCCCGAGCGTTCGAGGTTCGCCGCGATGGTGTCGGTGCGGGTGTCCTGCCACACGATGGCGTTGTAGTAGGGCCGCCCGTTGCGCCGGTCCCAGACCACCGTCGTCTCACGCTGGTTGGTGATCCCGATGGCCACCAGGTCGCTCGGCGACAGACCCCCGTACCGCAGGGCGTTCTGCATGACCGAGTTGGTGCGTTCCCAGATCTCCACGGGGTCGTGCTCCACCCAGCCGGAGCGGGGCAGGATCTGGGCGTGCTCCAGCTGGTGCTTGGCGACCTCGTTGCCACCGTGATCGAAGATCATGAATCGGGTACTGGTGGTGCCCTGGTCCACCGCACCAATGAAGTCCGCCATGATGTGCCACCTCTCCGGCCGGTGTGGTCAGACCTTGGATGCCGGGGCGCGTCCCGGCGGTTCGGGTACCGCGGACGGCAGGAACCGCCCGACGAAGCCCTTGTAGAGACCCGCGCCGAGCAGACCGCCGACCAGCGGGCCCACGATGGGCACCCAGAAGTAGAAGTTCCCGTACTGATCGCGCCACGCACCGCCGTAACCGGTGATGAAGCTCGCCAGCCGGGGGCCGAAGTCACGGGCCGGGTTGATCGCGTAGCCCGCGTTGGTTCCCCAGGCCATGCCGATCGCGACCACGACCAGGCCGGTGATGAAGGGGCCCATGTTCGAGCCGGGCGGGGTGTTCAACAGGTCCGTGATGGCCATGATCAGCAGCAGCAGAATGGCGGTGCCGATGACCTGGTCACGGAACGCGCCCCATTCGTGGACCGGCAGAGCCGGGTTGCCGTTGGCCGGCAGTGTGGAGAACACCGTCTGTGTCTTGATGGTGTGTCCGGGGTCGGCCTTCGCCAGCGCCTCGCTGTAGTTCCAGCGGACGAGGAGTGCGGCCACGAAAGCACCGGCCGTCTGCGCCAGGGCGTAGGGAGCCACCTTGCTCCACGGGAACCCCCTGAACGCGGCCAGCGAGAGGGTCACCGCGGGATTGAGATGGGCCCCGCTCAGCCGCGCCGCCACATAGACGCCCAGCGTGACACCCAGCCCCCACGCCCAGGCGATGCTGTCGTGGTCCCCGAGCCCGCCCGGCGGATCGGTCAGGGCGCCGCCCGCGGCCACCTGGGCCACGACGCCGCACCCGAAGAGGATGAGGATCATCGTGCCCGCGAATTCGGCGGACATCTCGCCGACCAGTCCGGTCTTTCTGCGTTGCTCAGCCATGGAAGCTCGCCCTCTGCCGACGGAGCCGGCTATCACCTATCCGAGCAGTGTCAGCAGGCTAAAACGCCCATCAAAAAAGGGCATATCGGGATGATCCGAATGCCAGGGTCGGGCTTGCGGGTCGAGCGTGACGCCCCACCCCCAACGGCCGGGGGCACGGGGCGCCGGACGGCCGGCGGACCGCCCGGACGCGGTGCATCGGCCCCGGAGCGGACCGTGAGGACGCTGGCCCGGTCGGGTGAGAACGCCGGACCGCCCTGAGCGCCGCGGCACGGCGGCCCGGCCGCGAGGGGCCGACAGCACGACGGCCGCGGGTTCCGATGCGAGGCGGGACGAGTCTCGAAAGTGCCTGTGCCGCCGGTCGACGGGCGGCACAGGCACCCACCCGATCCCCGGCCGGCCACGGGGACCGGTCTGGTCACAACGGGCAAGCGCACAGGGCCCATTGGGGCGGCGCGGGCGCAGTTCCGAACGCTCCCCCCGGGCCGATAGGCTCGCCGACCGTCGTACCCGTGAGTCACCCGAGAGCCCGCCTGGAGGACCTTGATGTCCGTGGCCGAACTGTTGGAAACGGCGATCGCCGACATACGGCGGCAGGGCTACGATCCGGCGGCGCTGGCGGACGAGAGCTGTGTCCGGGCGTTCGCCGACGTCCTGGAGCCCGGATCCCACACCTGGGACCTGGTCGCCGAAGCGGTCGCCGCCACTCCGCCCGACGTCGGGCTGGCGGACCGGATCCTGCGGACGAGGCTGACGTTCGAGAACAACCGTAATCCGCACATCGCCTCCTTCGAGCAGGACGTACGGATCGCCAGGGACTCCTGGGCGCAGGGACACCGGATCGGCAGCGACGCGTTTCTGCTGGCGGTGGGGCCGGTGCGGCCCGCCCTGTTCCGGGCCCAGACGGCTGCCGTCGAGGCTGTGGAGGCCGCGCTGTCCGACGCCTGCGAGCTGGCGGACCTGCCCCGCCGGGCCGATGAGCTACGGGGCCGCGCCGGACGGGCCCGTACCCGCTGGGGCAGCGGGCGGCTGGAGCGGCGGACAGCGGAACTCGACAGCCGGGCCGCCGCGCTGACGGCGGGCCGTGCGGAGCGGGCCGAGCGGACCCAGCAGCGGGTCGCCCGGTTCGTCGCGGATATGGCCGCGACCGTGGCGCTGTTCAACGGCACATTCGGGATCGACGGCCGACGGCCCTGAGCTTGTCCCCAGCGTCATCGGCGTGCCCCCGCATCACGGATGCTCCGGCTCACCCGCCGGGCTGCCGGAAGCCGGCTCACGGGCCGTGCGGTCCCGCTGCCTCAGCGTTCCCGTACGCGGAGATCGGTTTCGCCGATCGCCGCAGATGGGCGACGACGAGGGCGAGGTCCGAAGCTTCGATACGAGGAGGGCGAGAACAACTGGTCCCCGGAAACGATCAAGGGCCGGTTTCGGATTTCTCCGAAACCGGCCCTGATCTGCGACTGTCTCCAGTCGGGACGACAGGATTTGAACCTGCGACCCCTTGACCCCCAGTCAAGTGCGCTACCAAGCTGCGCCACGTCCCGATGCGTTTCCTCCCGGTTGCCCCGGGTGGCCGCGCAAGAGAAACATTACCTCACTCCGAGGAGCGGATCGACGCCCGTGCCCGTTGGGCGCGGGCGGCGAGCCCTTCCGCTCCGCAGGCCATGGCCTGCTTCTGCGCACGCGACAGCTCCCGGTGCGAACTGATCGCGATTCCGTACTCCACCCGGGCCAGTGCGTGCTCGTAGGCGGACGAGGTCTTCTCCAGATGGCGGACCGACTCGGCCAGCAGGTGCGTGGCCTCTTCCGGGGGCGCGAAGAGGGAGACGCAGCGCAGGGCTTCGCCGATCGCGGTGTCCGTGCCGAAGCGCTCGGCGTGCACCCTGGCGCGGGTCGCGAGCTGGGCCGCGCGCACGGGGTCGTCGTCGGCCAGGGCACGGGCGAGGTCGCCCGCCCAGGGCGCCCAGACTCCGTTGAAGCGTTCGCGCGGCTCCAGGGCCGCGCCCGCCGCCTCCAGTTCGGCGACGGCTTCCTTCGTACGGCCTTCGGCCAGCAGCAGGCGGCCCCGGACGCAGGGTGCGTCGGGCAGCACCATGGCACTGGGATACGGCGCACCGAAGCTGTAGCGGTCGGCGATCTCGCGGGCCTCTACCGTACGGCCGCGGGCGATCAGTGTGTCGATGAGCAGACAGGTGGCATCCCAGTGGACGGGGAGCCCGCTGCCGACCCGATCGGCCAGGCGCAGCCCCTCGCGCAGGAAGCCCTCCGCCTCGGCGAGGCGGCCGCGCCTGCGGTGCACCAGGCCGAGCAGGGTGTGGGCGAAGGCGAGGTGCGCCCCGCTCCAGCCGGAGATCTCGAAGGCGCGCACCGCCTCGCCGAACAGGCTCTCGGCGCGGTCCAGCTGATCGGTGAAGGCGTAGGCGATGCCGACCATCGTGGGGAGTTCGAAGCCCCATTCGGAGTCGGTCCAGCCGAGCCCGCGCGCCGGACTGCCGTCGATCAGCGCGCGTTCGCAGAGGTCGACGACGAGTTGGGCGTTCTCGCCCCGCAGCATGGCGTCGAAGGCCCGCAGGGTGAGCAGTGCCCGCTCCGCGTTGTCGCGGCCCTTCAGGTGGTCGGCGTTGCGGGCGAGCCTTCGCGAGCGGGTCGGGCCGTCGGTCTCGGTGGCCTGCATGCCCTCCCAGAGGAAGTGGGCCGCCTGCAGCCGCATCAGCCCGGGTCCCGGAGCCGTACGTGCCGCCTCGGCGGCCAGCGCGAGTGCCGCGTCCCGCAGTTGGTTGTTGTGGGCGAGGGCCGCGGCGAGCCGGAAGGTGGCGTCGACCCGCAGACCGTCGTCGAGTCCCGGCATGTCGAGGGCGGCGCGCAGGTGCCGCACCGTGGTGGGCGGTGAACTGAGCAGCGTCGCGCAGCCCAGTTCGTACAGCAGCGCGGCCCGTGCCTGCGGACGGGGCGGCTCCTCCAGGGCCCGTTCCAGACAGCGTCTGGCGGCCTCCGGCGCACCGACCGCGAGGTGCTGGCTGGCGGCTTCGCGGAGCTGGGCGACCAGTTCCTGGTCGTCGTCCGGGTGGACCTCCAGCAGATGGCGGGAGGCCGCGGCGGCGCCGAACCCGGCGCGGGTGATGGCCCAGGCGGCCCGCCCGTGCATCGCCGTGCGGGTGGCCGGCGGGATCGAGCGGTAGACGGCGGTGGCGATCAGCGGGTGGACGAACTCCAGCGGATCGAAGCCGCTGACGATACGGGCGTCGCGCAGCCGAGCCGTGCAGTCGGCGGCCTCCGCCGGGCTCATTCCGGCGAGGGTGGCCGCGAGCTCCTGGGAGATGTCGGTGCCCAGGACGGCGGCGGCCCAGGCGAAGCGGTTGGCGTTGGTGCCCAGTCGTTCGAGGCGGGCGACGAGTCCGCTGCCGCGGGCGGACGCGCCCAGCTCACGCAGCGTGCCGGCCGATTCCTCGACCGGCGGGAGCTCGCGGTCCTGGACCTTGGCGACCAGCTCGACGGCCTCGTACGGGTTGCCGCCGGTGACGGCCCACACCTCGCGGCAGAACGGGTCGTCGGCGTGTTCGCCGAGGGCCGCGCGGACCAGTTCGGCGGTGGCGTCCGGGGTGAGGGCGCGCAGCGCGACCCGCACCAGCGCGGTGTGGCCGTCCGGATGGCGCTCCGCGTCGCGGTCGGCGGCGTAGTTCGCGTTGCGCTCGGCCAGTTCCTGCGGGCGGTGCGCCTGGACGACCAGGACCGGGAGTTCGCCGAGGCGGGCGGTGAACGAGGCCAGCCAGGCCAGGGATTCGCCGTCGGCCCAGTGGGCGTCGTCGACCACGAGCAGCAGGGGCCGGTGGCTCAGGCGCGAGGCGAGCCTGGCGACGACGAAGTCGAGGCCGTCGCGGACACCCTGCGGGTCGGGCTGCGAGCCGCTCGGTTCGGCGAGACCGAGTGCGGGCGCCGTGATCTCGTACCAGTCGCCGAACAGCGCCCGCGTCTCGTCGGCCGGGAACTGGTCGAACGCGGGCTGCAACAGCTGTCGCACGACGTGGAACGGCACCGAGGTCACGGTCTCACCGCCGCGTGCCGACCAGACGGTGCAACGGTCGGCGGCGAGCGCCTGGATCTCGGCGAGCAGCGCCGTCTTGCCGATGCCCGCCTCACCGCTGAAGACCAGCAGCCCGCCGACAGCCTGGGCGCCGCACAGGGCGTCCACGGCTTCTGCGGCAGCGGCGAGTTCCGGTTCACGCTCGTACAACGGCCGGGACGGCTTCATGCCCGCCCTTCCCCAAAGTGGCACTGACGACTGTCGAGCCTAGTCGTGCGCGGGTGCCCACGGACAGGGTTCACGCCATTCCCCGCAGGTGCGGGGCACAATCGGAGAGTGGACGAGACTCGCAGGGACCGCGACACCGAGGGACGGGCGCACAACGCGCGCCCTCGTGATGGACTGGGCCGCCCCCTGCCCTACGGGACTCCGGGGGTCGAGCGGCAGCCGGAGGGCGTGGTGCGCGCCCCGGCGGAGACCGTGCGGGAGGCGCAGCGCCTGCTGGACGCGGGGATGCCCTTCCACGCGCACGAGGTGTTCGAGGACGCCTGGAAGTCGGGCCCCGAGGCGGAGCGGGAACTGTGGCGCGGGCTGGCGCAGTTGGCGGTCGGGCTGACGCACGCGGCCCGTGGGAACATCACCGGCGGGGCGCGGCTGCTGCGCCGGGGCGCGGCGGCGATCGGCGACTTCCGTGGCACCGATCCGCACGGCATCGGGGTCGGCGGGCTCATCGGCTGGGCCGAGGAGCTGGCCGGCCGGGTGGAGGCGGGCGCGGGAGCGACGGCAAAGGCCGGAAATGTCGACGCGGCGGTTGAGGCGCCTCGACTTCGGGCATAGGGCGGCCGGGCAGCGGGCAGCAGGCAGGCAGGCGAACGGTCGGGCGTTCAGGTGTGCGATAGGTTTTGCCTCTTCTTGACCGCGTGTCGATCACGTGCGTCGTGATCCCCCTTCCCGAATGCCTGCCTGCCCTGGAGACGGATTCTCGATGAGCGACATCATCAACGGCCTCGGCCGCGCCACCGCCTACGGGGCCCTGGGCGTCGTACTGCTCGTGCTCGGCATATTCCTGATCGACGCCCTGACCCCGGGCAAGCTGGGCCGGCAGATCTGGGAGGAGCGCAACCGCAACGCGACCGTGCTGCTCAGTTCGGCGCTGCTGGGCATCGGCGGCATCGTGTTCACCTCCATCTGGACGACGTACGAGGACTTCGGCAAGGGACTGGTCTCGACCGCCGCGTTCGGGGTGCTCGGCCTGGTGATGATGGCCGTGGCCTTCCTGGTGGTCGACCTGGTCACCCCGGGGAAGCTGGGGGCCACGCTCGTCGAGCGCGAGCCGCACCCGGCGGTCTGGGTGACGGCGTCCTGCAACCTCGCGGTGTCGGCCGTCGTGTCGGCGTCCATCGCCTGATCGTTTCGCCGGGAACGGGTGATCCTCGGGGTCCGGGGACCCTCGTGCCGCGCACCCATTACCATCCGGCTCCATGAGCAATTCTGACCATGACCAGGAACAGGACCAAGGCGTGGACGCCCCGATAGCCGCAGCCGCCGACGAGAAGAGACTGACGCCACGTCAGGCACGACGGTTGCGGATCGTCCTCTCCTCGGTGGGGATGGCGGCGATGGCCGTCGTTCTGGCCCTGCGCATCGCCAGCCGGTCGTCCGTGCTGGTCGTCGGCGTGTACGGGCTCGCGCTCATCCTGTGCGGCCTCGTGATCGAGCTGAGCAGGAACGGGCGTACCCGGCTGGGCAGTTGGCTGCTGGGCCTGGGTCTGGTGGCAGCCGTCGGTGCCGACTGGCTGCTGATCCCATGACGATCGGCTGAGGTCCGGCCCCTCCGGGGCGGCTGCCTCGCGCGAAGGAGCCCGATGGCTCTCAGACGGCGGTGATCCGCACGGTGGAACCCCGCGGATCGACCCGCCCGAGCCACCCGGCGCCCAGATGGAACGCCCGGCCCGGCACCGCGGGCAACAGCAGCCGCTGCCGGTCGAGTTCACGCCCGTCCTGACTGACGACCAGGACGGGGCGCTCCAGCCGCCGCGCGGTGCGCAGCACGAACCGGCCGCGCAGCGGGCGGGCCCCGGCCGGACCGGTGCGGTTCGGCGCGATCCACAGCAGCGGGGCGTCGACCGCCAGCGCTACCGGTCGCGGTGCGGGCGGCGGGCCGCCGGCGAGATGGCGCAGTACGGGGGCGGCCGCGGCCCGGCCCTCGGCCGACGCGACCCGGGCCTTTTCGACGGCGTGCAGCAGGTTCCCCACGGCGAAGACTCCCGGCAGCGAGGTGCGGTACTCGGCGTCGTACGCCGGGCCGCGGGTGCCGCGGTCGAGGGTGAGACCGGCGCGCCGGGCCAGTTCGTGGTCGGGGACGAAGTCGCCGGTGAAGACCACTGTGTCGCAGCGCAGGGTGGTGGTGCGGCCGTCCTCGTGGCGCAGGGTGACGCCGGTCAGCGCGGTGCGGCCCGTGAGCCCGGTGACGGTGGCGCGGGTGAGGAGCGGGAAGCGGCCTCGGGGCCGCAGGAGCGCGGCGGCCGGGGAGGGCGGCTGGTCGGTGACCATGGCGACGACCTCGGCCCCGGCCGTGCGCAGGGTGTCGGCGGCGGCGTGGCCGACGGCTTCGTTGCCGATGACCACCGCCCGGGTGCCGACCGGCTGGCGGTAGAGATGGACGGCCTGCTGGAGTTCGCCGGTGGTGTAGACACCCGACGGCCTGCCGCCGGGGACGAGGCGGGCGCTGCGCGGGCGTTCGCGGGCGCCGGTGGCGAGGACGACGGCGCGGGCGGTGATCCGTTCCAGTCCGGCGGGTCCGGTGATCTCCAGGGTGTGCGCCCCGTCGGCGGGAGCGTTCTCCGCCCAGCCGGTGACGGTGACTCCGGTACGGAGGGTGGCCCCCGCGCGCACGGCTGCCGCCACGCACCGCCGGGCGTACTCGTCCCCCGTCTCCCCACCTCGTGGCCGGCGCCCGAACCCTCCGTGGCGGCAGTGGCGCGGGACGCCGCCCGCGTCGAGTTCGCGTTCCAGGATCTCCACCCGGCCGGCGCCCGATGCCGCGAGTTCGGCCCCGGCGCCGAGACCTGCCGGGCCCGCGCCGACGATCAGGACGTCCACGGTGCGTTCGTCGCGGGTCATGGCCGGGCCTCCTCGAACAGGGCGCGGACCGCGGGACCGCAGGAGAAGCCCTGGCAGCGGCCGCCCCGGGCGCGGGTGCGGCGGCGCAGCCCGTCCAGGGAGCGGGCCGGGACGGTGGCGTTCAGCGCGTCGCGGATCTCGCCCAGGGTGACGCGTTCGCAGTGGCAGACGATGGTCCCGTACGCCGGGTCCCGGTCGATCAGGTCGGCTCGCAGATAGGGCCGGGGGGACGCTTCGCCGAGGTTGGGCATGGTGATCCCGGGGAGTTCCCGCGCCGTGCCGAGCTCCAGACCTGTCCTGGTGAGGAGCCCGGTGACATGGGCGCCGATGGCCAGGGAGGCGGTGAGCCCGGTGGACCGGATGCCGCCGACGGTGACGTACCGCTGGTCCGGGTGGTCCTGGATCCGGTAGTCCTCCTGTCCGGTGGCGGCCCGCAGTCCGGCGTAGACGGCCGTGACCTCCTCGTCGAGCAGTTCGGGCAGGATGCGCCGGCCCTTCTCCCGGAGGAAGTGGAGGCCGTCCGCGGTGGAGGCGGTGTCGGACTTGTCGCCGAGGTCCTCGGAGGTGGGGCCGAGCAGCACATTGCCGAACACCGTGGGTGCCACCAGAACTCCCTTGCCCGCGGAGGTGGGCACGGGCAGCAGGATGTGGCGCACGAGGTCGCGGGCGAGCTTGTCGAAGACCATGAGCTGGCCCCGGCGGGGCGTCACGGTGAAGGTGTCGTGGCCCAGGTGCCGGTCGATCTCGTCGGCGTACAGCCCTGCGGCGTTGACGAGGTAGCGGGTGCGCAGCGGGCCGCGCGAGGTGGTGAGGGTGTGCGTGTCGGGGCCGGTGTCGATGTGCAGCACCCGGCAGTCGAGGTGCAGGTGGACTCCGGCCAGGACGGCTTGGGTGGCGTACGCGAGAGGGGTCGTCCAGGGGCAGATGACGCTCTCGTCGGGGACTTCGAGGGCACCGAGCGCGCCCGGCCCCAGACGCGGTTCCCGGTCGTACAGTTCGTCGGCGTCCAGAAGGCGTGCCGCGTGATAGCCGTTGCGTTCGGCCTTGGCCAACAGGGCGGGCAGTACGGCGCGTTGTTCGTCGTCCCAGGCGACGAGCAGGGCACCCACACGTTCGACGGGGATGCCGGTGCCGGCGGCGTACTCGGCCAGGAGCCGCTGCCCCTCGCGTACGAGCCCGGCTTCGAGCGATCCGGGGACGGCGTCGAAACCGGTGTGCAGGATCGCCGTGTTGGCCTTGGAGGTGCCGTTGCCGATGTCGTCGGACGCCTCGACGAGCGCGGTGCGCAGCGGGTACTTGGCGAGTTCGCGGGCGATCGCCGTGCCGACGACTCCCCCGCCGATGACGGTGACGTCGTACGGGTCGCCGTCGGGCAGCTCTCCGGCACGGGTGACGGTGGGTGTCATGCGTGCTCCAGGAGGGTGTCCACCGCCGCGCGGAATCCGGCCAGCCGCTCGGCTGCCTCGTCCGCGCCGATCCGGGGTTCGTACACGGCGGTGGGCTCCCACGCGGGCAGCGCCTGCCGGACCGGCAGGCCCGGGTCGAGGCCGAGGCGGGCGACGGCGCCGACCCCGAGGGCGGTCACGTCGGGCAGCGCGGATACTTCGACGGGGCGTTGCAGCAGGTCCGCCTGGGTCTGCATGAGGAGTGCGGAGCGGGTCAGTCCGCCGTCGACGCGCAGCGCCGTCAGGGGTGTGCCGAGGTCGGACGCGGCGGCGTCGGCGAGCGCGACGACCTGTGCGGCGATGCCTTCGCACAGGGCCCGCACCAGATGGCCCGCCGTGGTGCCCAGACCGAGGCCGGTCACCGAGCCGCGCACGTCGCCGCGCCACCAGGGGGCGGCGAGCCCCGCGAGGGCGGGGACGAAGGTGACGCCCCCGGCGTCGGGGACGGCGGAGCCGACCGGGTCGAGGTCGGCCGCGCCGGAGATCACGCCGAGATCGGTGAGCCAGCGGACGGCGGAGGCCGCGGTGAAGACCTGGCCGTCGAGGCAGTAGCTCGTACGGCCGCCGAGCCGCCAGGCGACACAGCTGACCAGGCCGCTGGAGCCGCGTCGCGGTCGGTCGCCGGTCTGGGCGAGGAGGAACGCCCCGGTGCCGTAGGTGCATTTGGCCATGCCCGGGTCCAACGCGTTCTGGGCGAGCAGGGCGGCCTGCTGGTCGACGAGCAGGCCGGTGAGCGGCAGGTCGCCGCCGAACGCGGCGGTGGTGCCCACGGCGGTGTCGGCGTCGACGACGGCGGGCAGCCGCTCGCCTCCGAGTCCGTAGATCTCCAGGGCCCTGGGCGACCAGTCGACCCGGTCGAGGTCGAGCAGCTGGGTGCGCCCGGCGGTGGCCGCGTCGGTGACGAAAGCGCCGGTCAGCTGGTGGACGAGCCAGGCGTCGCTGGTGGTGACGACGCCTTCCCGCGTCAGGTTTCGCCGTATCCAGGCCATCTTGGGGGCGGCGAAGTACGGGTCGAGCGGCAGCCCGGTGAGCTGCTTCAACTCCTCTTCGTGGGAGGAGAGTCGGGCGCAGACGGTTTCGGACCGACGGTCCTGCCAGACGATCGCCTCGGTGAGCGGGCGGCCGGTGCGGGGGTCCCAGGCGAGAACCGTCTCGCCCTGGTTGGCCAGGCCGACGGCGGCGACCGGTTCGGCCGCTTCGCGCAGTGCCTGCCGCCCGGCGTCGAGGACCGAACCGAGCAGGTGGGCGGGGTCCGCCTCGACGGCGCCCCCGGCTCCGTACCGGGGCCGGACGGGAGCCGAACCGGAACCGATCACCCCGCGCTCGGGGCAGATCACCAGCGCTTTCGTCCCGGACGTCCCCTGGTCGACGGCGAGCACCGGGCCTGACATCGACACTCCAGCTGTACGGCGGTCCGAGGTGGAACGGAATGGTGATCATTGGTCTTTCACGCACAGAATCGTGCAGACCACGGCATTCGTCAACCCCGGTACGGACACCTTGCCGGAACCGGAATGTCCCGGCCAACGTCCGTGGAACTACTGCGACTTCAGTATGATCCGCAAAGTCGTCGGGAGATCGGCGCCCGGCGCTCTACACTCACCGCCGAGCAACAACCGGACTCACCGGAGCAGTTCGCCCTGCGCTGCTCCCTGCCCCCCACGCTGTTGAGGATTCATGACGACCAGACGCACAGCCGCGCCTCGGTGCCCGGCATCCCGCCTCGCCGCCTTGGACTCTCCGGGGGCGGGGCGATCCGATGGCCCCCAGTGACTTCCGGCCGGTCTACCACCCCGCGGGCCACGACAACGAGTTGCGCGGCGCCCTGCAGGATCTGCGGACCGGCCGCTGGGTCTCCATGCGGAATCTGCTGGAGAGCACGCCCGACTGGACCCTGTGGACCCAGCGCACCCAGGTCCTCGGAGCGGTGGCCGCGGGTTCCGACGCCGTGCAGGCATGGCTGGGCGAGGAACCGCAGAGCGTCGCCGCGACGGTGATGCACGCCCGGGTCGTCGTGGAGCGCGCGGTGCGGGCGCACCGGGAACGGCACGCGCGCGCCCAGCAGTTATGGCAGGAGGCGTGGGAGGGCTGCCGGTCGGCCGCGCACGCCTCGCCCGCCGACCCGGTGCCCTGGATCTGCCTGCTCGCCCTGTCCCAGCTGGATGAACAGCAGCGGCTGGAGGAGCACCGGATGCCGCCTCCGGGGCCGATGCTGTTCCCGGGGCCCTGGGGTCTGCTGGCGGAGGCGGACAGGCGTGATCCGTGCAACCGCGAGGCCTATCACCGGATGCTCCAGTTCGTGTACGCCAGACAGGGCGGCGGATCACTGTCCGAAGCGGTCAACTTCGTTCAGTGGGCGGCCTCCGGGGCACCGGACGGTTCGCCTCTCCATGTGCTTCCGCTGTACGTCCGGGTGGAGCGCTACCGCCGTGAGCACGGCGGCGAGAAGGCGCTGGACCTGCACTGGGTCACCGAGGACGGCGAGCGGGACGCCCAACGGGCGCTGCACCTGTGGTTCTTCCGCACCGATCCGGCCCGACAGTCCCTGCTCGACCTGAACCATCTGGCCCACGCCCTGTGGGGGGCTCTGCAATTCGCCGACGCGGCACCGGTGTTCAGAGCGCTGGGACCGTACTACACATCGGTCCCGTGGGCGTACCGTACCCGCACGCCCGGTGATCCGGCGGCGGCGGAGGACGTGTTCCTGCGGGCCCGCAGCCGGAGTCTGACCGCCGCGCCGGATCCCGGAACCGGCCGACGCGGCTGAGCGGGCGGTGCCCGTTCCGCTCCTGTCGGCCCTCCCGGTCTCCCGGTTTTCCCCTCCCGATTCCCCTTCCGCCAGTCTTCCGTCCCTCTTCGTCCCTCACTCCCCCGACTCCGCTTCCTTCCGTGATCCCGTCCCCACCCCCCGCCCGGAGGTTCTCCCCATGTCCATATCCACCCCCAGCCAGTCGAGCGCGGAGGCCAGTCCGCAGAAGGATGAAGAGCAACGCCTGCGCGAACTCGGCTATCAGCCCGTGCTCGCCCGCCGCATGGGCGGCTTCGGCAACTTCGCCATCAGCTTCTCCGTCATCTCGATCCTGTCCGGCTGCATGACGCTGTACGGCTTCGGCATGTCGACCGGCGGCCCGTCGGTCATGCTCTGGGGCTGGGCCGGTGTCGGCCTGTTCGTGCTCTGCGTCGGCATGGCGCTGGCCGAGGTCACCAGCGCGTACCCCACCTCCGGTGCGCTGTACTACATGGCCGACCGGCTCGGCGGGCGCAAGTGGGGCTGGTACACCGGCTGGCTGAACCTGCTCGGCCTGCTGGGCGCGATCGCCGGTATCGACTACGGGGCCGCGCTGTTCACCGGCGCACTGCTGAATCTGCAGTGGGGCTTCGACCCGACGCCCGGCCACACGATGCTGATCTTCCTCTGCATCCTGCTGCTGCACGCCGTGCTGAACCTGTTCGGTGTCCGTCTGGTCAGTGTGCTGAACTCGATCAGCGTGTGGTGGCACCTCGGCGGCGTCGCCGTGATCGTCTCCGTACTGGCGATCGTGCCCTCGAACCACCAGTCGCCGTCCTTCGTCTTCACCGAGTTCGTCAATGACACCGGGTGGGACAACCCGCTGTACGTCGCGGCGATCGGGCTCCTGCTGGCCCAGTACACCTTCTGCGGCTATGACGCCTCGGCCCACCTGTCCGAGGAGACCTCCAACGCCTCGGTGACCGCGGCCAAGGGCATCGTCCGCGCGATCTGGGTGTCGTGGGTGGCCGGATTCGTTCTGCTGGCGGGTCTCACCTTCGCGATCCAGGACTACGCGGGCACCCAGAACAGTGCCACCGGGGTGCCGCCCGCCCAGATCCTGATCGATGCGCTGGGCACCTCGGGCGCCACGGCCATGCTGCTGATCGTGATCGCGGCGCAGCTGTTCTGCGGCAACGCCGAGGTCGCCGCCGCCAGCCGGATGGTGTTCGCCTTCAGCCGGGACAACGCGCTGCCGGGCTCCGCGCTGTGGCGCAAGGTGAGCGCGCGTACCCAGACGCCGGTGCCCGCCGTCTGGCTGTCGGTCTGTGTCGCCGCGCTGCTGGCGGTGCCGTCGCTGTACTCCGCGACCGCGTACGGTGCGGTGACCGCGATCAACGTCATCGGCATCACACCCGCCTACGCGATCCCGATCTATCTGAAGCTGCGCGCCGGGGACCGGTTCGAGCGCGGCCCGTGGCACCTGGGGCGCTGGTCCAAGCCGATCGGCTGGATCGCCGTCGTCTGGGTCGCCATCGTGACGGTGCTGTTCCTGCTGCCGCAGTCCTCGCCGGTGACGATCGACTCCATGAACTACGCGTCGATCGCCCTGGTCGCGGTGCTGATACTCGCCACGGTCTGGTGGTTCGTCGCCCGCCGTTCGTACAGCACCCCGTCCAGCTACGGGAACGCCCGTGAGCAGGCGGAGATCGCCGAGGGCATCATCTGATCCGGTGCTGGGCGCGCTCCGGCCGCCTCCTCAGTCGAGGAGCAACTGGAGTCCGCCCAGCACGGTCGCCCCGATCACGATCCGTTCGAAGACCTTCTGGTTGATCCGGTCCACGCACCTGCGCCCGATGTACGCACCGGGGACGACGAACAGCACCAGGCACGCGTCCAGCAGCAGCGACCGGGCGTCGATGAGACCCAGGCCCACGCTGAAGGGCACCTTGGACGTGTTGACGATCAGGAAGAACCACGCCGATGTGCCAAGGAAGCCCAGCTTCCGGAACCCGGCGGAGAGCAGATAGAGCGACATGACGGGGCCGCCCGCGTTGGCGACCATGGTGGTGAATCCGCCGAGCACGCCGTAGACGCGCGCCGTGATCCGGCCGCCGCGCGAGGTGCCCCGCCGGCTCTCCGGCCCGGTCGCAGCCTGTTCATCGGTCGGCACCTTCTCATCGGATTCCGCCTTCGCCTCCGTCCCGGTCCTCGCCGCGACGGCTGACCGCCGGCGCCAGACGGTGACGCCCGACATGAACAGCAGGATCGCGCCGATCGAGGTCCGTACGGCGGCGTCGTCGGCCCACATCATGTAGAACGTGCCCGCCACCACGCCCACGGCGACGGCGGGGAACAGCCGCAGCAGTGTCGGCCAGTGCGCGTGACGTCGGTAGACCCGCACGGCGAGGATGTCGCCGGCGATCAGGATCGGGAGCAGCACCCCGGTGGATTCGCGGGCCGGGAGTACGGCCGCGAAGACCGCGAGGCTGATCGTATTGGCACCGCTGACGGCCGTCTTGGAGAAGCCGACGAGTGTGGATGCCGCCGCGAGCGCGGCCAGTTGCCAGAGTGTGATGGTGTCCATGCCGGATCAGATGGTAGACACACACGGTTTTCGGCGGGCGGTCGTGTCATTCCCTGGCGGGCGGCGGGGGGTTTCTGCCTATGCTGCGCCCCCAAGCGCTCATACGAAGCGTTCAAACGAACAGCGAGCGGCAGGAACGGCGAGGGGGCCAGGAGCATGCGGGAGCCGGTGGAACTGAGGCGGCAGCGAATACTGGCGGTGGTGCGGTCGCGGGGCGCCGTCAAGGTGAGCGTGCTCGCCGCCGAACTGGAGGTCTCGGTGGTCACGGTGCGCCGGGACGTCGAGGAGCTGGCCAGGGCCGGGCGGTTGCGGCGCGGCCACGGGGTGGCCCGCGCCGCCGGATCCGTCGAGGGGGCGGACGCCCTGCCGGCCGCCCGGCGGGAGGACCCGGCCGGGGACGGGGACGCGGTCGCCCTGGTCGTACCCGAGCGGCATTCGTATCTGTACGAGACGCTGCACGGCGCGCGCTCGGTGCTGGAGGAGTCCGGGATGCGGATCGCCCTGCACATCGCCCCGCAGGCCGTGGGCGCCGAACGGCCGCTGGTGGAACGGGCACTGGCGGGCGGGGCGCGCGGTCTGCTGATCGCTCCGCGGTGGCGCAGCGCGCTCTCGGAGGAGGCGGACTACGGCTGGCTCGCGGAGGTGGGGGTGCCGACCGTACTGATGGAGCGGCGGCCCCGGCCCGGCAGTGCGCTGCACGCGCTGGACTCGGTCTGTTCCGACCACTGGTACGGAACGTATCTCGCCGTGGACCATCTGGTGTCGCTGGGCCATCGCCGTATCGTCCTGGCCGCCCGGAACGACAGCCCGACGGCGCGCACGATCAGGGCGGCTTTCGCCGAGATCGCGGCCGCCCGGCCGGAGGTGGAGGACTGGTCGGTGGTGCTCAGCACCCCGGACGCGGTGCCGGGTCCGGGGCCGGAGGGGGAGGCCGCGGCCGCCGGGAGCGGGGCCCTCGGCGGTGGGGCGGCGGCGCCGGCCGGTCCGGGTGCCGGGGACGGCGCGGTCCCGGACCTGCTGTCGGTGCTGCGGGAGCGGCGGGCGACGGGCGCGGTGCTGCACGGCGACGTGGACGCGCTGATGCTGGTCCAGCGGCTGTCCGAGAACGGGCTGCAGGTGCCGCGCGACTGCTCCGTCGTGGCGTACGACGATGTGGTCGCGGCGCTGGGCAGCACCCCGCTGACCGCGGTGGCGCCGCCCAAGGCGGAGATCGGGCGGGCTGCCGCGGAGCTGCTCCTGTACCGGTTGAGCGGCGCGGACGGGGCGAGCGGTCCGGTGCGCAGGACGCAGTTGCTGCCCGCGCTGAAGGTGCGCGGTTCGGCGCTGCGGATCGACCCTCCCCAGGAGTGATCGTTTGACCGCTTTCATTTTCTTCTGAGCGATCTATTGACCCGTACCGATCAGCCGATCAGGATTCCCGTTGTCTCGGACAGGAGCCTCGGGAGGCACCCATGCCTGGTCGACAGAGCCGTCGATCCGTACTTGCCACGATCGCCGCGCTGCCACTGACGGGTGCGCTCAGCGCCTGCGGCAGCGGCGGATCCTCACGATCGGCCGGTACGAGCAGTACCAGCACCACGAGCACAGCCGGCAGCGCGAGCGCCGTCAGGAGCGGGGGCGGGCGGACCCGCGTCACCTTCTGGTCCTCCCTGCGCGGCAGCCAGGAGGTGGTGGACGCGTTCAACCGCGGCCACCGCACCATTCAGGTCGATTTCCAGCAGATTCCCTCGGGACCCCAGGGCGGGTACGCGAAGCTCAGCAACGCGGCACGGGCGGGCAACGCCCCCGACATCGCCACCCTCGAATACCCCCAGGTCCCCGGCTTCGCCATCGACGGCGTCGCCCGTGACCTCACCGGCCTGATGAGCGAGAGGCTGCGCGCCGCGCTGCTGCCCCAGGCGCTGGGGCTCACCACCTTCGACAAACGGGTCTTCAGCATCCCCCTCGACATAGAGCCGATGGTGCTGCACTACCGCACCGATCTCTTCGCGGAGTACGGCATCGAGGTGCCGCGCACCTGGCCGGAGTTCGAGGAGGTGGCACAGACCGTGCGCCGCAAGGGCGGTGACCGGCGGATCGCGCTGTTCCCGACGGACGGCGCCAACCACATGGCCGCGTACGCCTGGCAGGCGGGCGCCCAGTGGTTCGACACCGCGGGCGGTGCCTGGAACGTCTCGCTCGCCGACGCGCCGACCCGTCGTGTCGCCGCGTACTGGCAGCGCCTCATCGACCGGGACCTGGTCTTCATGAACCCGGTGGAGAGCCGGCAGAGCGATGCCCAGATCGGCAACGGGCTCGTTCTCGCCCGGTTCAGCGGTGCCTGGGACGCGGGTGCGCAGATGAAGGCCCGACCGGGCCAGAAGGGCCGGTGGGCCATCGCGCCGCTCCCCCAGTGGGATCCGGCGAAACCCGCCATCGGCACCCATGGGGGTTCGACCTTCGCCGTCACCGGGGACAGTGCGCACCCGGAGGCGGCGATGGAGTTCATCGAGTGGCAGGTCTCGCATCCGGACTCCTTGCGGGCCCGGCTCTCCAGCGGCGCCAGCAGCCAGTACCCGGCCGCTCCCGGCCTGGTGGCCGTGGGCAACAAGGCCTTCGACCGCGGGTACTACGGCGGCCAGGACATCTACACCCTCTTCGACGAGGAGGCCCGCAAGATCCGGGACGGCTGGATCTGGGGGCCCCGGATGACCGCCACCGGCAAGGTCATGCAGGACGGATTCGCGCGGGCGAGCGGCGGCCGGGGCTCACTGATCGAGTCGTTGAAGGCGGCCCAGCAGGGCACCATGCCCGATCTCCGGGCGCTCGGCCTCGCCACCACCGACCACTCCACCTGAGCGTCCCGAGTGCCCCGCCCGCCGTACTTCGCTCGGCGCTCCCACCCCGGCGCGCCCGTACCGCGCCGTGTCCGCGGCGTACCGCACGGCCCGATCGCGCCGACGGCCGCGCCCATGACCTCGTCCCCGCAGCAGAGAGGCAGGTGACACCCATGACCAGCACCACCCCTGTTTCCGCCCCGGCGAGCACCGCTCCACGAACGCCCCGTCCGCCGTCCGCCGCCGTACCCGCGCCCACCGCCCGCAGATCGGCGCGGCGCCGTGAACTCGGTGCGGCAGGTGCCCTGATGACGCCGTTCTTCATCCTCCTGATCACGGTCTTCCTCATCCCCGTCGGCACGGCCGTGTGGCTGAGCTTCTTCAGCGACGACCAGCCGGGACTGGGCTTCGGCCCCGAGCGCACCGTCTTCGTCGGGCTGCGCGGCTACACCGCCGTCCTGACCGATCCGACGTTCCTCGGCGGTCTCGGCATCGTCGCGCTGTACTGCCTGATCTACATTCCGCTGATGGTGGTCGGGGCGCTCGCCCTGGCCCTGCTGCTGGATTCCGGCGTGGTGCGGCTGCGGGCCACGGCCCAGCTCGCGCTGTTCCTGCCGCACGCGGTGCCCGGCATCATCGCCGCCATCATCTGGCTGTATCTGTACACCCCCGGGCTGAGTCCGGTGATCGAACTGCTCGGCAAGGCGGACATCACCGTCGACTTCCTGGGTGTGCACACCGTGCTCCCGTCGATCGTGAACATCGCCCTGTGGAGCAATCTCGGCTACAACATGGTCGTCTTCTACGCCGCGTTGCAGGCCGTCCCGCGCGAGGTGATCGAGGCCGCGGTCGTCGACGGGGCCGGACCCGTCCGTACCGCGCTCCAGGTCAAGGCACCTCTCGTACGGTCCTCGACCGTGATGGTCGCGATGTTCACGCTGATCTTCGCGCTGCAGCTGTTCACCGAGCCGATGCTGCTCGGCCAGTCGACCCCGATGATCAACTCCCGCTTCTCGCCCAGCATGTACATCTACGACGCCGCCTTCACCCGTAACAACTACGGCCTCGCGGCAGCCGCCTCGGTGGTCCTGCTGGTCTTCACGATCGCCCTCTCCTACGGCATCACCCGCTGGACCAACCGTGCCGACGCCGCCGAGGAGGACGCCCGATGAGCGCGTCGACCGCCACCCGTCCCACCGCGCCCCGTCCCACGGCCCCCCGAAGGACCGGCGCGCCGCGACCCAGGCTGCTGGGCCGGTCCGTCGTCAATCTCGTCATCGGCATCTCGGTGCTGTACACCCTGCTGCCCGTGCTGTGGCTGGTGCTCGCCTCCACCAAGGACCGGGACGCGCTGTTCAAGAGCTCGCTGCTGTCGTCGGGCGACTTCTCCTTCGTGCGGAACCTGACGGACCTGTTCGCCCTGGACGGCGGGCTGTACGGGCGCTGGTACGGAAACAGCCTGCTCTACGCGGTCCTCGGCGCGGCGCTCGGCGCCCTGGTCAGCATCGGCTGCGGCTACGCCTTCGACAAGTACCACTTCCGGCACAAGGAGAAGCTCTTCGGTCTGGTGCTGGCGGCCGTGATGGTGCCGCAGACCGTGCTGGCGCTGCCGCTCTATCTGATGGCTTCGGCCACCGGCCTGGTGAACACCTTCTGGTCGGTGTTCATCCCGGTCCTCTTCAACCCCTTCGGCGTCTATCTGGGCCGGATCTTCAGCCAGGGCTACGTACCGAACGAGGTGCTCGAAGCAGCGCGGGTGGACGGCGCGGGCGAACTGACCACCTACGTCCGGGTGGCGCTGCGGATGCTGGGTCCGGGCCTGGTCACCGTCTTCCTCTTCCAGCTGACCGCGATCTGGAACAACTTCTTCCTGCCCATGGTCATGCTCTCCGACCAGGATCTGTATCCGGTCAGTCTCGGGCTCTACACCTGGAACAGCGCCGCCAGTGTCTCCCCCGAGTACTACCCCGCGGTGATCATGGGTTCGCTGCTCGCGGTGCTTCCGCTGATCCTCGCGTTCGCCCTGCTCCAGCGCTTCTGGCGGTCGGGGCTCACGGCGGGCGCGGTCAAGTAGCCGGACCGCTCCGGCCGCGCCGCCGGGCGACAGCACCGCAACGGACCCCACGTACCAGGAGAGAGATGCACCGCACCACCGACACCACCTCCCCTCCGGCCGGCCGGCCGGTGCGCCGGCCGCGCGCCGCCCTCGCCATGCGGCCGGACGCCTCGGCCGCCCTGCTCACACCCGAGGCCCTGGCCGCGCTGGGCGAGGTGTGCGCGCTCACCCCGCCGCCGGTCCTCGACGACTTCACCACCGACCGGGCCCGCTCCACCCTCGCGGACGTCGAACTGCTGGTCACCGGCTGGGGCTGCCCGCCGCTGGACACGGACGTCCTGGCCGCCGCCCCCGCGCTGCGGGCCGTCGTCCACACGGCGGGCTCCGTCCGCGGCCATGTCACCGCGGCCTGCTGGGAGCGCGGCATCGAGGTCTCGTCGGCCGCCGCCGCCAACGCGCTCCCGGTCGCGGAGTACACCGTCGCGATGATCCTGCTGTCCGGCAAGCGGGCCCTGGAACGGGCCCGCGAGTACCGCGCCGTACGCCGCCGGGGCAACTGGCTCGGCACGCCGCCGGACGTCGGCAACTACGGCCGGACGGTGGGCATCCTGTCCGCGTCGATGATCGGCCGAAGGGTGATCGAGCTGCTGCGCCCGTACGATCTGCGGGTCCTCCTGCACGATCCGTACGTCTCCGCGACGGAGGCGGCGGCGCTCGGCGTCCGGCAGGTGGGGATCGGCGAACTCTTCGCGCTGAGCGATGCGGTGAGCGTCCACACCCCGCTGCTGACGGCCACCCGCGGTCTCGTCGGACGGGAACTCCTCGCCTCCATGCGGCCGGACGCGGTGCTGATCAACACCTCGCGCGGCGCGGTCGTGGACCAGGACGCCCTGACCGACGTACTCCGGCAGGACCGGATCCGGGCCATCCTCGATGTCACCGAGCCCGACGAACTGCCGGACACGCACCCCCTGTGGGAGTGCGAGAACGCTCTGATCACCCCTCATCTCGCCGGATCCCAGGGCAACGAATGGCGCCGGCTGACCGAACTGGCGGTCGGCGAGGCCGCCCGTTGGGCCGCGGGCGACGGTTTCGCCCATCCCGTATCACAGGAAAGGCTGGCGTTTCTCGCATGACCACCACCCCCTCCTTCGAACTCCCCCCGGAAGACCGCGGGTCGAGCCCGTACACCGGATACACCCGGGCGCACTGGGAGGCCGCGGCGGACGGGCTGCTGCACGCCGCCTGGCGGTGGGCCACCCCCGGCCGGGCCCTGCTCGACCTGCCCGGACGGCCGTCCGCCTCCGGGGTCCGGTCCGACGGTCTGGAGGGGTACGCCCGTACGTTCCTGGCCGCCGCTTTCCGGGTCGCGGGCGCCGGCGGCAAGGACCCGCACGGCTGGCTGGAGCGGTACGCGGACGGGCTGGGTGCCGGGACGCGGACGCCCGGACGGGACGACACGGAGTCCTGGCCGCTGATCCTGGACCACCAGGTGCAGGGGCAGCCCATGGTGGAGTCCGCGTCCGTCGCCATCGGGCTGCGGCTGACCCGGCCCTGGCTCTGGGACCGGCTCGACGAAGGGGTGCGGGACCGCGCCGAGGCATGGCTGCGGGGCGCGCTGCGGCACACCCCGGCACCCAACAACTGGTACCTCTTCCCGTACTCCGTCGCCGGGTTCCTGGAGTCGGTGGGCCGCGGCGACGCCGAGACCGCGCGGGCCAAGGAGCGGGCGCGGGAACTCCTGGAGGGCTGGTACCGGGGCGAGGGCTGGTACGCGGACGGGGACGGACGGTCCTTCGACCACTACAACGGCTGGGCCCTGCACCTGTATCCGGTGCTCGACGCGTATCTGTCGGGTGACGCGGAGCTGTCGGCACGCTACGGGGCACGGCTGCGGGAGCATCTGGAGAGCTTCTCGCTGATGTTCGGCGCCGACGGCGCTCCCCTGCACTTCGGGCGTTCCCTCTCCTACCGCTTCGCGGCGGGCGCGGCCGTCGGCATCGGTGCCGTCTCGGGGCACACCCCCCTGTCTCCCGGAGTCTCCAGGCGGCTGGTCAACGGGTCGCTGCGCTACTTCATGGAACGGGGTGCGACCGGGGACGACGGGCTGCTGTCGCTCGGCTGGCACGGCCCGCACGAGGCCACGCTCCAGACCTACTCCGGCCCCTCGTCGCCGTACTGGGCGTCCAAGGCGTTCGTCGCTCTGCTCGCCCCAGCGGAGCATCCGCTGTGGACGGCGGCCGAGGAACCGGCTCCCAGCGAGGGGCCCGACCGGGTGCTGTCGCTGTCGGCTCCGGGCTTCCTCGTGCAGTCGACGCGGGCGGACGGCATCGTCCGGCTGCACAACCACGGCAGCGACCACGTCCGGCCGCACGAGGGCGAGTCGGCGGCCGGTGAGGACCCGCTCTACGCCCGGCTGGCGTACTCCACGGCGACCGGTCCGACCGCCGCCGCGAACACCGCGGACAACCATCTGTCCGTGCGGGTCGGCGGGGCGCGCAGCTCCAGGCTGCGCATCCACCCGCTGGGCGCCGGGCACGGCGAGGGCTGGGGCTGGGCGGCGTCCTGGCACCGCCCGGTCTTCCCGACGGGGCCGGCCACGGTGCCGGGGCTGCGGGTGGAGAGCGTGACCGTCGTGCGGGGGCGCTACGAGCTGCGGGTGCACCGGGTGCTCGGGGCTCCGGACGGGGCGCGGGTCGAGCAGACCGGCTGGGCGACGGGCCCCGGGGAAGGGGTGCGGTCACAGCTGCACGGGCTGCACGGCTGGGAGACGGCACAGGACGTACGGGCGCCGCAGGGCACGGCGTTCACCCGCTGGGCGGTTCTGCCCCGGCTCGCCGCCGACGCGCGGGGCACGGTCCTGCTGGTGGCCCTCGCCTCGCTCACCGCCGAGCCCGACGCCACCGGACTCGACACGGTGGTGACCGGGGTGGAGGTGAACGGTGACGGCGTCGAGGTCACCTGGGCGGACGGTGCCGGGGGCGACCTGGCGGTCGACGGGTCACGGACGCGGATCGCCTTCGGGGCCGCGACGGTGACGGTGGACCACCGCCCGTAGTCCGGCCCTACACGTCCGTGCGGATCACCACGACGAGGGTGCGCGGGCCGTGGACGCCCTCCACGCGCTCCAGTTCGATGTCGGAGGTGGCCGAGGGCCCGCTGATCAGGGTCGTCGGCCGCTCCGGCACCAGCCCGGCGACGGCCTCCGGCACACCGACCCGGACCGAGGAGAGGTCCACGACGCAGACATGCAGATCGGGGACGAGCGAAAGGGCCCGCCGCCCCTGACCGGACGAACCGTCCAGGAAGATCGTGCCCGTCTCGGCGCAGCCGACGGCGGAGGCGGTCACCACGCCGTCCAGGGCGTCGAGGCTCGGCGCCGGAATGTCGGCCGAGTCCCTCTGGATCTCGCCGTCGAACGCGCCGAGCCATTCCTCGTCGAGCCCGGCCGGCACCCCGATCCGGCGGGCACCGCACTCCTGCAGGACCTCGGCGATCACCTCTGCGGTGCGGTCGGCGGTGCAGGGGTGGACGCGCGCCCTGTAGTCGACGAGCCGGTCGGTGAACAGGGCGAGGCGGACGTCGTCGGGCAGGGTGCGGCCGGTGCGGTACTCGCGCGGAATGACGGTCGCGGCGGTGGGTGCGAGGGCCAGGGCGTCCCGGACGCGGCCGAGCACGGTGTCACGGGCGGTGGTCACTTCTCGTCCTCCTGAGGTGCGTTGCCATGGGCTTCGGCCGCGGCGTCCCTCAGGGTGGCGGCGCCCTCCGCCGAGGCCAGCCAGGAGCGGAAGGTCTGCCGGGGCGGAGCCGCGGTGTCGCGGCTGTCGCTCCAGCCGCTCAACGGTGCGGGCAGATGCGACAGGGTGCCGTCCCGTCCGGCCAGGACCCGCCCGATACCGGCCGCCTTCTGCGCCGCGGTGAACAGCTTCGGCTTCCTCATCACGGTGGCGGCGGCCTTCATGGCCAGTTTCTCGGCCGTCGTACCGGACTCCTCCGTGTGCTGATGGCGCAGCTCGACCAGCATCGAGGGGATGTCGATCTTGACCGGGCAGGCGTCGAAGCAGGCACCGCAGAGGCTGGAGGCGTACGGCAGCGAGCTGTTGGGGTCGTCCTTGGCCGCGTGCATCCCGGCGAGCTGCGGGGTGAGCACGGCGCCGATCGGGCCGGGGTAGGTCGACCCGTACGCGTGGCCGCCGGCCCGTTCGTACACCGGGCACACATTGAGACAGGCCGAACAGCGGATGCAGTTGAGCGCCGCGCGTCCGACGGTGTCGGCGAGTGCCGCGGTGCGCCCGTTGTCGAGCAGGATCAGATGGAAGTCCTGCGGCCCGTCACCGGGCGTCACCCCGGTCCACATCGAGGTGTACGGGTTCATCCGCTCGCCCGTGGAGGAGCGCGGCAGCAGCTGGAGGAAGACTTCCAGGTCCGAGAAGCGCGGCAGCACCTTCTCGATGCCCATGACGGTGATGAGGGTGCCGGGCAGGGTCAGGCACATCCGGCCGTTGCCCTCGGACTCGACGACCGACAGGGTGCCGGTCTCGGCGATCCCGAAGTTGGCGCCCGAGACGGCGACCTTCGCCGTCATGAACTTCTCGCGCAGATAGGCGCGGGCGGCGGCGGCGAGGTGGGCGGGCACATTGTCGAGCTTCGGGTCGACTCCGGGGATCTCCTTGAGGAAGATCTGCCGGATCTCGTCCCGGTTGCGGTGGATCGCGGGCACCAGGATGTGCGAGGGCCTGTCGTGGGCGAGTTGCACGATGAGTTCGGCCAGGTCGGTCTCGTACGGGGTGATTCCGGCCGCTTCGAGGTGCTCGTTGAGACCGATCTCCTGCGTGGCCATCGACTTGACCTTGATGACGTCGCGGCTGCCGGTCGCCTTCACCAGCCGGGTGACGATCTCGTTGGCCTCGGCTCCGTCGCGGGCCCAGTGGACGGTGCCGCCGCGCTCGGTGACCTTGCTCTCCAGCTGTTCCAGGAGTTCGGGGAGCCGGTTCATCGCGTCGGTCTTGATGGCCGATCCGGCCTCTCGCAGCTGCTCCCAGTCCGGGAGTTCGCCGGTGACGTGGAGGCGTTTGGCGCGGATGGTGCGGGTGGCGCGGCCGAGGTTGCGGCGCAGCTGCTCGTTGCGCAGCTCGTCGTGGGCCGCCCGGGGGAAGGCCTGCTCGCCGCGCAGATTGCCCGTTCCGTAGGGGGAGCGGGGCGGGGCGGCGGGCATACCGAGGAACGTGCTCATACGGCGGCCTCCAGCGGGGCGTACGGCGAGGTGCGGGTGGCGGCGAGGATCTGGGCGAGGTGCAGGGTGCGCGTACCGGACTTGATCCGGGAGAGTCCGCCGCCGATGTGCATCAGGCAGGAGGAGTCACCGGCGGTGCACACGGCCGCCCCGGTCGTGGCGATATTGGTCATCTTGTCCTGGAGCATCGCGGTGGACGTCTCGGCGTTCTTCACGGCGAAGGTGCCGCCGAAACCGCAGCAGACATCGGCTTCGGGGAGCTCGACGAGGTCGATGGAGTCGACGGCGCGCAGCAGCTTCAGCGGCTTGTCACCGACCCGGAGCATCCGCAGGGAGTGGCAGGTGGGGTGGTACGTGACGCGGTGCGGGAAGTACGCGCCGACCGCGGTGACGTCGAGGACGTCGACGAGGAACTCCGACAGTTCGTACGTCTTCGCCTTGACGGTGGCGACCGAGGCGCGCAGCGCGGCGTCCCCGTACCGGGCGGCGACGATCTCGTGCTGGTGGCGCACCGAGCCCGCGCAGGAGCCCGACGGCATCACGACCGCTTCGATCGACGCGTCGCCGAACTGGTCGGCGAAGTTGCGCACCAGCGGGACGGGCTCGCGCTGGTAGCCGGTGTTGATGTGCATCTGACCGCAGCAGGTCTGCTCCGGCGGGAACACCACGTCGTGGCCCAGGCGGGCGAGCAGTACCGCGGTGGATCTCACCGCCTCGGGGAAGAGCGTGTCTCCCAGACAGGTGGCGAAGAGTCCGATGCGCATGGGGCCTCCCCGGTCGTTTGTATGGTCGGACCATACTAGTCTCAGTCCGTACGGGGAACCGGCGGGCACGAGAAAGGGACGGTGCGTCGCGCACCGTCCCCTCGATGGACTCCTGATCGCCTGCCCGGCCGGCCGTCCCGCCGCTAGGCCCCGGCGTTCTCGTCGACGAGCGTGCCGTGCAGTCCCCGGATGTGCTTTTCCACCAGATCCGCCGCCGCGCCGCCCCGCCCCTCGCGCACCAGGCGCAGCAGTTGCGTGTGCTGGGAGTTGAGCGCGCGCGCCGTGGCGGGCCAGTCCGCCGCCTCCTCCAGCGCGCGGAGAATCAACGGGCGTACCGACTCGCGTACGGCGGAGGTGAGAGTGGAGGTGAGCGCGTTGCCCGAACTGCGGGCGATCAGCACATGGAAGCGGGTGTCCAGGTCGTTGAACCGGGCCACCGTGACGTCCGGGTCCCCCATGCCCAGGAGCAGCCGCTCCGCTTCGTCGAGGTCCTCGTCGCAGGCGTGCGCCGCCGCGGCTTCGAAGCTGGACCGCTCCAGGACGACCCGCGCCTCCAGCACATCGTGGAGGCTGTAGCTGCCGAGCGCGAAGTGCAGGCGCAGCAGCCGGCCGAGGGCGTCGTCCGGGTTGCGGACGATACGGGCTCCGGAGTCCGGACCGCGTCCGGGCTGGGCCACCAGCACCCCGATGGTCTCCAGCACCCTGAGTGCCTCGCGCAGCGCGGAGCGGCTGACACCGAGCACCGGGGCCAGTTCCCTCTCGGGCGGCAGCCGGTCGCCCGCTCTGAGCTCGCCGGCGAACACCCGGTCCTCGATGCTCTGGAGAACGAGCTCATGCGTACGGGACTGCCGTACGGGCTGCCACTCGACGGGCATCCACCACTCCCTGCACGTCACGGACGGTCGAATTCTCAGACTATGTCACGCATGCCGTGTGGTCGGACCTCTCGCTCGGCAGGGCCCCCGCGACGTCTCACCCACCGCGATCCCGTTCTCGCGATGCGAGACGACTCATTCCGCTTCTCCGGGCGCGCCTACAGTGGCGCACATGTTCGGACCTGCCCGTCAGCTGGCTCTCGCGCTCTTCGCGGCCACACCGTGGAGCGTCGACGACGCGCTCTGTCGTCCCTGACGCACGCATTCCGGGGCCCGTTCCCACGCGCGCCCCCATCCGGTCCGCCCCTCCCTCTTCCGGAGAACCCCTTGACTACCGCTCCCCCTGCCGGGGCGCCGCCCCGTGCCGCCCTGCTCTCCCCCGTCACCACGTCCCTGCCCGCTCCCGAGGCCGAGCCCGCCCCTCCCGTACGCCGGGTGCCGCTCGCCGTCGCCGCCCTGATCGGGGCCGCGCTCAGCTCCTACGTCTTCGCCCGGCACGGCGCCAAGCCGGGCACGCTGCTGCTGCTCGGTATCGCGCTCGGGTTCGCCCTCTTCCACTCGCGCTTCGGGTTCACCTCCGCCTGGCGCCAGTTGGTGGCCGTCGGCAACGGCACCGGGCTGCGCGCCCACACCCTGCTGCTCGGCACGACCGCCACGCTCTTCGCGCTGATCATCGGCAGCGGCACCGGACTGTTCGGCTCCGTCCCGGGGCCCAGCGCCGGGCCGCTCGGCATCGGCCTGCTCGTCGGCGCCTTCCTGTTCGCCATCGGGATGCAGCTCGGTGGCGCCTGCGCCTCCGGCACCCTGTTCGCCGTGGGTTCGGGCCAGTCGACGATCGTCCTCACCCTTTTCGGCTTCATCGTGGGATCGACCCTGGCCGCTTGGCAGTTCGGCCTGTGGAACGATCTGCCCGCGCTCGACCCGGTCCTGCTCTCCGACCATGTGGGCTGGTTCGGTTCCTGGGCGGTGACGATCGCGGTGCTCGCGGTCATCTGGTTCGTCGCCCGCGCCGTGCAGAACCGCCGTACTCCGCCGCCGGTGGGCACGCCGCCGTCCGCGCGCGGAGCCCTGGCCCGCGCTGTCCGGGGTTCCTGGCCGCTCGCCGTCGGTGCGCTGGTGCTCGCCGTGCTCGGGGCCGGTGTACTGCTGGTGTCGGGCGGGGCCTGGGGCGTGACCAGCGCGTTCGCCCTGTGGGGCGCCAAGGCCGTGGGCGCGCTCGGCGGTTCGCCGGAAGCGTGGGAGTTCTACCGGCAGCCGGGCAGTGCCGCCCAGTTGTCGGGCCCGGTGCTCGCCGACAAGAACAGCCTCACCGACATCGGCATCATGGTCGGTGCGGCGGTGGCCGCGGCGGCGGGCGGGGTCTGGACACTGCACCGCGCCGTCCCCGGCCGCACGGCCGTCGCCGCCGTCCTGGGCGGCATCCTGATGGGCATCGGTGCCCGGATGGCCGGTGGCTGCAACATCGGCGCGTACCTCGCGGGGATCGCCTCCGGCTCGCTGCACGGATGGGTCTGGGGCGCCGTCGCGATCCTGGGGACCTGGGCGGGTCTGCGGCTGCGGCCGCTCTTCGGCCTCGGCAACCCGAAGCCGACGGACAGCGTCTGCTGACCCTCGCACACCGCTCTCTCACCTCCCGCTCGCCGAGGCCCCGTCGACCCGACGGGGCCTCGGCGCGTCGCGCGCGGGCAGCACCGCGACCACCAGACCGCACACCGCGGCGCCCGTGCCGAGCACCACCACCGCGGACCAGCCGCCGCCCGCCCAGGCCAGGGTGCCGGCCAGCGATCCGACCGCGATCCCGAGGAAACGCAGGGTGAAGTAGAGCGTGTTGAGCCGGTTGTGCACGGCCGGATCGCGGGTGAACAGGATCGTCTGGCAGACCGCCTGGTTGCCCCAGACACCCACGTCGAGCACGACGACGCCCACGATCAGCCACAGCAGTCCGTCGCCGCCGGGAGCCAGGGCCGACCACCCCAGGACGACGAGCCCGATGAGCGCCCCGAGGGAGCCGCGGCGCCCCAGCCGGTCGGCAAGTCTCCCGGCGTAGGGCGAGGCGAGGGCGCTGGCCGCCGCGACCAGGCCGAACAGACCGATTCCGGTGGGGCCGAAGCCGTACCGGCGCTCCAGGAGGAACGTCAGCGCCGTCCAGAACGCACCGAACGAGACCCCGACCAGCGCCCCGGACAGGGTGACCCGCCGGACGAGGCCGTCGCAGGCGAAGAGCTTCGGCAACGAGGTGAGCGTGGCCCGGTAGGTACGGGCGCCGGCAGCCCCCGGGACCCGGGGCAGGGCACGCCGGAGCACGGCCATCAGCACCAGGGTCAGCACGGCGGAACACCCGTACACGGCACGCCATCCGGCGAACTCGGCCAGCGCCCCGGAGTACGCGCGTGCGGCGAGGACCCCGACCAGCAGCCCGGCCTGCACCGTACCCACCAGCCCGCCCCGGCCCGCCCCCGCTGCCGCCCCCTGCCGGTCCGCGAGCGCCACGGCGAAGGGCGTGACGAGCTGGGGCACCGGGGACAGCAGCCCCACGGCGAAGCTCGACACGACCAGAGCCCACACCGCGGGCGACGCGGCACAGGCGGCGAGCGCGAGGACGGACGCCGTCCCCAGGCCCAGGATCAGCCGCCGCCGGTCATGGCTGTCCCCGGCCGGGACGAGCAGCAGAATGCCCGCCGCGTAGCCGAGCTGAGTGGCGGTCGGTACGGCTCCGAGGACATCGGGCTCCACCCCCAGGGAGGCTGCCGCGTCGGCCAGCAGAGGCTGGTTCAGATAGACGCTCGCCGCGGTGACGGCGCTGGTGCAGGCGAGCAGGGCCGTCAGCCCTCGGATACGTACCGGAGCGGGGCCGGTGTCCGTATCGGCTCCGGCCCCGGTGGCGGTACCGCGCCCGGCAGCGATTTCGGTGGATGAGTCAGCAGACGATGTATCGGTCGGTGAATCGGTCACATGGGCCGACGTTAGGCCGACGCCCGGCGGCATACTTTCGTTACTGCGTCATCATCTATCGAGAGTGCGCCAATGTACGGAAAGAGCGAGCTGCGCGAGGACTACCAGGACGTACCCCGGCCGGTCGCGGCCATGGCCCGCGACCTCCCGGACGGCCACCACATCCCGCCGCACGAACACCGGCGGGCCCAGCTGATCCACGGCACGACCGGAGCGATCACGGTCGCCACCGGGCACGGCGTCTGGGTGGTTCCGGCCACCCGGGGTGTCTGGGTACCGGCGGGCCTCACCCACGCCATGACCTGCGTGGGGGCGGTGGCCATGCGTACGCTCTACATCGAGCCGCAGCCGTCCTGGCATCTGCCCACCGCACCGACCGTGGTGTCGGTCTCCCCGCTCCTGCGCGAGCTGATCGACGACGCCACCCGGATTCCGGTGGAGTACGACCCGGACGGCCGGGACGGCAAGGTGATGGAGCTGCTGCTCCTGGAACTGGCCCCGCGCCCCGTCCCCGCGCTGTACCTCCCGGCTCCCGAGGAGAGCGGACCCGCCGGGCTGCACCGGCTCTGCGAGGCCGTCCGGCTCCACCCCGGCCGCCGGTGGACGACGCGGGAGGCCGCGGCCTTCGCACACATGAGCACCCGCAGCCTCCAGCGCGGTTTCGCCGCCGCGACCGGCATGGGCCTGGCCCGTTGGGTGCAGCAGGCCAGGCTCGTCCACGCCGTCACACTGCTCGCCTCCGGCGCATCGGTCACGGCGGCCGCCACCGAGCTCGGCTATGCCACGCCCAGCGCCTTCACCGCGATGTTCCGGCGCACGCTGGGCATCACGCCCTCCGCCTACTTCGCCGATCGCGGGCCGTGACCGGAGCCGGCCCGAAGGCCCGAAGGGCTGAGGGCCTGAGGGGCGCGGGCGGCGGCGGGCGGGCGGCGGCGGAAAGGAGCGGTGGGTGCCGGCGGCGGACTCCGAAGGCCCGCGCTCAGCGGGCCGGGGGCACGTTCCTGCCGTGGAGGCGACCGCGTTGCGGGTCGAAGAGCTGACCGGCCACACCCGCCACCACCAGCCCGGCGGCGATGAGGAGTCCGTGCCCCACGGCGATGCCGGCGCCCAGGGCGGCGAGCCCGACGACGAGCCAGAGCCAGGCGTGGCCCCTGCGGTACTCACGCGGGGAACGCGGGCTGCCGCCGGACAGGGAGGCGGCGAACCCCGGGTCGTCGTGGCGCAGCCGCTCCTCGATGTCACGCAGCCGCTCGTCGTACGTGGGCATGGGTGTCTCCTTCCCGGTACGGAAACCGCCGGGTGCGAAGCCGTGCTCCCGGGCGTGCGCGGCGCGGGAGCGGGACGCGGTACTCGTTCCTCATGCTCCTCGACCCGTTCCCGCGCGGGCTATCGGGGACACCACCCATTTACGGGGGTGGCCACCATGTACGAGGACGCCGGGCCGGGACGCACGGGGCCGGGGCAGCGGCGGGAACGGCAATAGTGGAGGCAACCGACCGTCCGCACAACCACCCGAAGGAGGCCATGCTCCCTTGTCCCTGTTCTGGCGCATTTTCCTGCTCAACGCCGCGGTCCTGGTGGCGGCCGGGGCCCTGCTGCTGCTCGGCCCGATCACCATCTCCACCCCGGTACTGCTGACCGAGGCCCTGATCCTGGCAGGTGGCATCACCTCGATGCTCGGTGCCAACGCCGCTCTGCTCAGGCTCGGACTGGCTCCGCTCCAGCGGGTCACCCGGGCGATGACCACGATCGACCTGCTCCGTCCCGGCCCGCGCCCCGAGGTCGCCGGGCAGGGGGAGATCGCCGACCTGATCGAGACGTTCAACACGATGCTCGACCGTCTGGAGGCGGAGCGGGCCACCAGCAGCGCTCGCGCGCTGTCCGCGCAGGAGGACGAACGCCGCCGGGTGGCCCAGGAACTCCACGACGAGGTCGGGCAGACCCTCACGGCGGTGCTGCTCGAACTGAAGCGCGTCGCCGACCGGGCTCCCGAGCCGCTGCGCGACGAGTTGCGCCAGGTCCAGGAGATCACCCGTGGCGGCCTGGACGAGGTACGCCGGATCGCCCGCCGCCTGCGGCCCGGAGTGCTGGAGGAACTGGGCCTGGTCAGTGCTCTGACGGCGCTGATCACCGAGACCCCGAAGCCCGACGGGCTGACGGTCGGACGGCGGATGGAGAAGGACCTGCCCCAACTGGGCGCCGAGGCCGAACTCGTCGTCTACCGCATCGCCCAGGAGTGCCTCACCAACACGGTCCGCCATGCCCGCGCCACACGTCTGGAACTCTCCCTGCGCCGCAGCCCCGGCGGAGTGGAACTGTGCATCCGCGACGACGGCCGCGGTCTCGGGGACGGCCCCGAGGGCGCGGGCCTGCGCGGGATGCGCGAACGTGCCCTGCTCATCGGAGCCGGACTCACCCTCGGCAGCGGTCCGGGGGGCGGCACCGAAGTACGCCTCGATGTGCCCGTACGGAACGGAAGCCGGTGAACACGACCATGTCCCCGCACGACCCGGCGCGCAGGACGCGCATCCTGCTCGCGGACGACCACGCCCTGGTCCGCCGGGGCGTCCGGCTCATTCTCGACAACGAGCCGGACCTCCTCGTCGTCGCCGAGGCGGGTGACGGCGCCGAGGCCATCGAGATGGCCCGCGCCGAACAGCCCGACCTGGCCATCCTCGACATCGCGATGCCGCGTCTGACCGGGCTTCAGGCGGCACGGGAGCTGTCCCGTGTCCAGCCGGGGCTGCGCATCCTCATGCTGACCATGTACGACAACGAGCAGTACTTCTTCGAAGCGCTCAAGGCGGGAGCGGCGGGCTATGTACTGAAGTCCGTCGCCGACCGGGACCTGGTGGAGGCCTGCCGTGCCGCGATGCGCGACGAACCGTTCCTCTACCCCGGTGCGGTCACCGCCCTGATCCGCAACTTCCTCGAACGGGCCAGGGAGGGCGGGGATCTCCCGGCCCGCGCCATCACCGAACGCGAGGAGGAGATCCTCAAGCTGGTGGCCGAGGGCCACTCTTCGAAGGAGATCGCCGGCCTGCTCGTCATCAGCGTCAAGACCGTCGAGCGGCACCGTGCGAATCTGCTCCAGAAACTGGGTCTGCGCGACCGTCTGGAACTCACCCGCTACGCGATCCGCGCCGGGCTGATCGAGCCGTAGTCCGGACCGCACCGACGATGTCAGTGCCGCCGCCTAGGGTCTTCGCAGTGGACGACAACCGGGTCCCGGGGCCCGGGTTCGGCGAGTGCGCGGGGAGACGAATGACGACCGAGATCATCGCAGGGCAGCCGGACGACCTGATCCGGCTGCGGCCCGCCGACGGGCACCCGCACCCGACCGTCGCGCAACTGCTCGCCTCGACGGCCGGATCGGGCGACCCGTCCGGGCTCGACCCGTACATCCGGGGTCTGCTGGTCATCGGGCATCTGCTCATCGAGGGTGACGAGGCCGAGCACATCGTGCTGGACGGAGCGACGGGGCGCGTCTTCAGCATGTATCTCTTCGAGGAGAGCCCCGATCTCACCGATGTTCTGCCGCTGGCCCCCTCGCGCGACGCCCTCACCCGCTTCCTGGCCGCGACGGACGAACTGGCCCGGACCTACGGGCAGTTCGCCCGGTTCGCCGACCGTTCGGGTCCCCGTGCGGTGGCCGAGGCGTCCGCCGGGCTGCTCGCGGTCTTCGAGGACGAGGAGTGGGGCGGTGACTGGGGCAGCGCGGGGGACAGCGACGAGTGGGAGCACTCCGTCCCGGCGTTCTGGCGCATCGCCGCTCTCGTACGGCCGCTCGCGCTGATGGCACGGCCGGGCAACGGCCTGCACCTGGATCTGCCCGAGGGGGTACTGGAGGAGGAGTTCGGGGAGCGGGAGGTCGTGCGCTTCGACCGCTCCGATCTGCCCGACGCTCTGGTGCACCTGCCGACGCGGCGCTTCCTCACGGAGACCGGGCTCCCGTCCGACGGTGGCATGTTCAGCCTCGGGACGGAGGCCCCCCGGCTGGTCTCCCTCGCCGCGTGCCGGGACGAGCACCAGGACGGGGCGGATCTCTACGGCTATCCCCCGTCCATGGCGGAGATCGCCGGCCGGCTGTTCTACCTGGGATGGCTCGTCGAGGACACGGCGGTGTTCGTCGACGGGGCTACGGGCACCGTGCACGCGTGGTCGGTCGCCCAGGCGACGCTGTTACCGCTCAACGCCGATGTCTCCACGCTCGCCTTCACCGTGTGGATCCTGCACCGCGAACACGCCCTGGACGAGGAGCACGGGCTGACGGCGGACATGTACCAGCCGCTCGCCGACACCATGGCCCGGGTGCTGGCGGCGGTGGACCCGGTTGCCTGCCGCTCGACGGGCGAGGAGGGCGACTGGCGCTACTGGCCCGAGGTCTTCCACGACGAGCCGGGCGGGGTGCTGTGAGATGAGCCGGCCGGCCGCGCGGCGACCAGCACATGTGTGCGCCGATAGTTCATGCGTTTCTCACCCAGTGCGCATACGGTGCACACCGTGACCCAGACGAGCCCGCCCGGCTGGCATCCAGACCCCGGGTATTCAGGAATCGGCCCCGCCCAGGAACGCTGGTGGGACGGAACCCAGTGGACCGACCACCTCCGCGTGCCGCCCGCGGCGGTCCGGCGGCGCCGGACGCGTATCGCCGTCGGCGTGACCGTCGGAGTGGTGGTGCTCGCCGCCATCGGGGGCGGCGTGTATCTGATCCAGGAGGACAACGGCAGACAGCCGGAGACCGCGGCGAGCTCCCCGTCGTCCGCGCCGTCCGGCACCCCGGGCCGGCCCGGTGCCCCGGACGGGAACGGTGCCCCGGACGGGAACGGCGAGAACGGCGGCGGGGGCGAGAGCCGGGCGCCCGACGGCCGGCTGCCGCCGGCCGAGGACGGCTACGCCACGGATCTGGCCAGTGGCATCAGTCTCCCGGTGCCCAAGGGCTGGACCGGCCGGTCCGGGACCGTCGGTGCCGGGCTGACCACCGGCGACTACGCCTGTCCCGGCGCCTCGGGCGAGAAGTGCGTGCGCGGTGGTGTGTTCTCGGCTCCTGCCGTCGCGCTGAAGAACGACGCGAAGACGGCGGAGGCCGCGGCCAAGAAGGACATCGCGGTCAACGCCGAGGAGTCGTACGGCGAGAAGATCTACGAAGGCATCACCTCGCACGAGCAGCTCAAGTCCGAGCCGGTCACGGTAGCCGGTCAGAAGGGCTACCTGGTGCGCTGGAAGGTCGTGACGAAGAAGGGTGACGACGGGTACGTCGAGTCGCTCGCCTTCCCCTCCCCCACCACGAAGGACATGCTGGTCGTCGTCCGGTCCGGCTTCGACGTCAGCGCCGAGGCGCCGAAGCTCTCCGTCCTGGACGACATCACCCGGGGCATCAAGGCCGCCTCCGGCACCGGGGGCGGCACCGGCCAGAGCACGTAGCAGGCACCCGGACACACGCGAACGGCCGAGGGGCCGTGCCGGAGGGTTCCGGCACGGCCCCTCGGCCGTCGCGCCGACGCCCGGCCGCCGCGTACCGAGGGCCGCCGGACGAACCGGTCAGACGGTGGCGGTGGCCGGGTCGCTGACGCCCGCGGCTCCGGTCTCCACATGCCCGGCGAAGCGGCGCAGGAAGGCGGTGCCCGTGCCGATGACGACGGACACGTCGTACCAGCGCCGGGAGGCGCTCAGGTCGACCGTGTGACGCACCGTGGCCCCCGGTCCCACCGCGAGCGTCCGCGGCTGTCCGCCGTAGGCGTTGGCGACCGTCAGCCGGGCCTCCGTGGTACCGGGGTTGGTGAGCGTCAGGTCCAGGTTGCCGGTCGCGGCGTTGTGGCGGGCCGTCACCTCGGGGCCCGCGGTCTTCGCGGGACACCTGAAGGTGCGCAGGAATCCGTTCGGGCCGTGCACCGTGAGGTCGTGCGTGCCCTTGGAGTAGGCCGAGTTCCAGGTGTCGGAGATCGTCCTGCCCGCCTCGGCCGTGTACGTCCACGGCGCGTCGGTGCGGTTCGCCGAGGTGACGTAGAACTGCGCCCCCGCCTTCGTACCCGGACTGAAGGTGAGGGCGATGCGGCCGTCGCCGGCCCTGACCTCGGCGTCGACGTACGGCGCGTACGGCAGCGGCCGGGCGGGGCGTGCGCCCGCTTCCTGCTTGGGCAGGGAACCGACACCGGGCGGCGTGGGCCGGTAGTCGGGGTGCCGGTCGTGGTCCGGCGGCTCGTAGCCGGACGTGTCGGGCAGGGTGACGGGCGCGGTGTCCGTGGTGCCGAAGTCGAAGGCCGAGGTGAGGTCGCCGCAGATCGCGCGCCGCCACGGTGAGATGTTCGGCTCACGCACTCCGAAGCGCCGCTCCATGAACCGGAGGATCGAGGTGTGGTCGAAGACCTCGGAGCAGACGTAACCGCCGGTGCTCCAGGGCGAGACGACGAGCATGGGGACCCGCGGGCCCAGACCGTAGGCGCCCGCGGCGTAGGAGATGCCGCCCTTGTAGAGGTCCGGGGCGACATCGACGGTGGACAGGCCCTGCGCCGCGGAGGCCGGCGGGTAGGGCGGCACGACGTGGTCGAAGAAGCCGTCGTTCTCGTCGTAGGTGATGAACAGCGCGGTCCGGCTCCACACCTCGGGGTTCGACGTCAGCGCGTCCAGCATCTGTGCGATGTACCAGGCGCCGTAGTTCGAGGGGAAGTTGGCGTGCTCGCTAAAGGCTTCTGGAGCGGCGACCCAGGAGATCTTCGGGAGCGTCCCGGCCTTCACGTCCGCGGCGAGTTCGTCGAAGTAGCCGTCGCCGCCCTTGACGTTCGTCCCGGTCCGCGCCTTGTCGTACAGCGGGTCTCCGGGCCGGGCGTTGCGGTACTTGTCGAAGTACAGCAGGGAGTTGTCGCCGTAGTTGCCCCGGTAGGCGTCGTTGATCCAGCCCCAGTGCCCGGCGGCGTCCAGGCCGTCCCCGGTGTCCTGGTAGATCTTCCAGGAGATCCCGGCCTCCTCCAGGCGTTCGGGGTAGGTGGTCCAGCCGTAGCCCTTTTCCTCGTTGCCGAGGACGGGACCGCCGCCGGTGCCGTCGTTGCCCGTGTACCCCGTCCACATGTAGTAGCGGTTCGGGTCGGTGGCCCCGATGAACGAGCAGTGGTACGCGTCGCAGACGGTGAACCTGTCGGCGAGCGCGTAGTGGAAGGGAATGTCCTCACGGGTGAGGTAGGCCATCGTCGTCGGCGTCTTGGCGGGTATCCACCGGTCGTAGCGGCCGTTGTTGTACGCCTGGTGGCCGCCCGCCCAGTCGTGGTTGAGGCCCTGGAGGAACTGCATCCCGAGGTCGTCGGCCGTCGGGTGGAACGGCAGGGTCTCCTTCTGCGCGCCGTCCGCCTGGTGCCAGACCGGCTTCCCGCCGGGCAGCGTCACGGGGCGCGGGTCCCCGAATCCGCGTACTCCCTTCAGCGCGCCGAAGTAGTGGTCGAAGGAACGGTTCTCCTGCATCAGCACGACGATGTGCTCGATGTCCTGGATGGTGCCGGAGGCGCGGTGTGCGGGGATGGCGGCGGCACGGTCGATGCTGCTCGACAGGGCGGCGAAACCCGCTGTCGCTCCAGCCAGTTGGAGGAAACGGCGCCGATTGATGTCAGACATGAGTGTGGGGCCTCTTGGGGTGAGGAAACAGAAGCGAACGGAATGTTCCAAGAGGACCGAGCGGAAGGGAAGAGGCAGCGACGGCACTGTGAACGGCGGCCGTACACACGACGGCCGTACACACCGCCGGAAAGCCACCGCCGGGACAGGTCCGGGGAGCGGCCCGTGACCGCCCGGGACAGGTCCGGGGAGCGGCCTGTGACCGCCGGGACAGGTCCGGGGGGGGCGGCCGGTGACCGCCCCTCCCCGGTCCTGTCATCCCTTCAGTCCGCCCGCTCGAAGGGGATGGAGAAGCTCCGGCACCCCCGCACGCCGGTGAGCGTCACATTCGCGCTGGGGTGGGCGGCAAGCTCGCGCAACGGATCGAGGATGATCCGTACGGTGGCACGCTCGCCCGCCCCGTCCTCCAGGCCCGACACCACCACGAGGAAGAAGTCCTTCTCGGTGGCGGCCCGTTCGTACTCGTGGGGCGTCACCGAGAGGGAGTCCGGCTCCCTGCGCAGGAAGGACTTCACCTCGTAGAAGCGGCTCAGCTCGTCGGCCGCGTCGGCGCCCAGACCCCGCTGCGCCCGCAGGTCCCGCAAGTCCTCGTCGTCCCGCGCCAGAGCCAGGCGCACCAGGTCCAGGGCGACGGCCTCCTGGTCCAGCGCGCTGAACGCCTTCAGCGTGCTCCGTTGCTGCGGAACAGCCGGTTCCGCCCGTGGCCCGGACAGGGTGGGCCGGGCCGGGCCGCTCCCGGTGGCCCCGGCGGCGGCCCGGCCGCTCCGGCCGGTGATCACCGCCCGGTCCAGTACGGGGCGCAGCAGCCCGGGGTCGACGAGGCGACGCGGTGGGACGGCCGCTGAGGAGACCCCCGACGGTGCTCCGGGCTGCTTCACGGCCGGCGGCTTCGGCTTCGCGGTACGGGCTCTGCCGGCCGAGGCGTGCCGTGCGTTCGTCTCCTGGTGGAACTCGGCCAGCCGCTGCGCGTGTTCGGCGTCCGCGGCCGCCCGGCGCTCCTCGATACGGTCCTCCGCCCTGACGATCTCCGTGGCGATCGGTCCGGAGTCGGCACGCTCCCATGCCGCGCTCCACGCGTGGGCGACCTCTCGCCGCCTGGCGCGGAACCGGGCCGCGAGCGCCCGGCCCACGCCGCCGGACCGGGCCAGGATCCGGTCGTCGCGGGCGTAGAGAGTCCCCCGGTCCCAGTCGATCGCGGTCTGGACCGGAACGCGGAGCGGACCGGGCGGGTCGGGCTGCCCCGGCAGTACCACCGTGCACGCGAGTGCGGGCTCGATGTGGACGACCAGGCCGGTCAGTTCGTCCCAGGATCCCTGGAGTTCCCGGGCCGTGGCGGGATCGCTGCGCTGGAGGTCCTCGCGGAGGTGCGCGACGGCCGACGAGAGCCGGGCCGTCGCGTGAGCGTCGGGGTCGGGCGGTCCGGGGGCGTACGGCACGATCGCGTCGCCGCCGACGACGGTGATGCCCAGATGTGGCAGGAGGTCCCGGAACTGTTCGAGTTCCGCGCCGGGGCACCATACGGGCGGTGCCTGCGCGGCCGTCAGCGCGGCGGCGAGCCCGGCCTCCTCCACGGCGTACACGGGACGGCGGCCGGTCCACCCGTGGCTCGTCCAGAGCGGCAGGCGGCCGAGCCGCTTCCCTCGCAGCTTCTCGGGCTCCCCGGCCGCCAGCTCCTGGAGGAACTGCAGGCTCTGCAGCAGCACGGCCTGGGCCGCCGCGTCCGGCTCCGTCCGCCGCCCGCCCGGTTTCGCGGGTACGAGCCGCCGGATGACGGCGATCGCGTCATCGGCACCGGGCCGGGGCACCCCCACCGCCTCCCACAGGGCGTCTCCGCCGTCGAAGGCGGGCGCGAAGTCGCGCAGTTCGCCGAACAACGGCTTGCCCCGCAGACAGGCGCCGGGGGTGCGCCAGCCCGACTCGGTCAGGACCAGTCCGTCGCTCTCGGCGAAGGCCCGTGCGATGTCGGCACGCGATACGTCGGCGGCCGGTCCGCCCGCCGCTCCGGTGGCGGACGGGCCACGTGGCGGGCCCGTCCGCACCGCCAGGGCCCGGTACAGGAGCAGCGCCGCGGCATGGTCGTGGTCCCCGCCCGCCCGTTGCGACCTGCGCTGCCGGCGCAACCGCTCAAGGATGTCGGCCGCGGTCGGTTCGCCCCCGACGGCAAGGGCCCGCAGGACCTCCCCGCGGCGTCCGGCGGCCGCCTGGATGTCCCGGTGCAGGAGCCCGTCCGCGTCGGTGCCGTAGACCGCCGCCGTCGCCTCGGTACGTCTGCGCAGGGCCGAGGGCGCCGTGGCGGTCCCGCTCTCGCTGTCCAGCCAGGGGGTTTCCCGCAGTGTCCACAGCCAGAAGCCCGGAATCCGGGCCTTCACGTCCCAGACGTAGTAGTCGTGCGCGGCCTCGACCGATTCGTGGTCGGAGAAGCTGCTGTTCCAGGCCCTGCCGAGGACGTGGAGCAGCGCGACCGCCCGCTTTCTGCGCGCCGGTCCGTCCGGCTCCGCGGCGATGGAGCGCACCACGGCGTCGAGGTTGGGGCTCTCGTGGTCGTCGAGTGTGTACGTGGCGCCGAGATGGCTCATCCGACGCGTACGGCTCTTGGGCGAACCCGGCGCGAGGGTGTGCACCCCCTGGCGCTGGAGCCGTTCCCTCCGGTGCCGGTGAGCCCGGACACCGGGCGCCGTCCGGGCTCCGAGCAGCCTGAGGAAGTTCAGCGGACTCATGCCGGAGCCACCGGACCGCAGTACGTCGTGGTAGCGCGGCCGGAGCCAGGCCAGGCCCGGTGTGGTGCCCGCCGCGTGGGCGAAGCTCTCGTCGCGGTCGGCGCTGTCGATGCCCGGCGGGAGGTATGCCCCGGCCGGGGTCGCCTGTACGTCGTGCCGCTTGCCTTCGGCATCGTGGTGCCGGGCCCCGAGCGTGATGATCCGGCCGATGTCGCCGCCGAGCAGGGGGCGGTCGCGCTCCGGTACCTGGACGAAGGCGTCCTTGAGGAGGCGCAGTTGCTCGTCGGTGAGGGGGAGAGCCGCGCCGCCGCCCCGTCGTCCGTAGGTCGCCAGGCGTCGGATCACGGTGACCTGGTCGCCGTCGGTCAGCAGCGCGTTCTGGGCGCGCAGCCACTCACGCACCCGGGTCGCGGCCGGCGTGCCGGCGAGGAAGGCGGGGTGCAGGGCGTGGGCGAATCCGAGGCTCTCGGCCAGACCGCCGCGCCGGTCGGCGAACATGCGCAGGTCCGACGGTCCCGGTGGCGGGCGTCGGGTCCCGGCGTCGTCCTCCACCCACGCGAAGTCGCACAGCCGGTAGGTCAGTCCACCGGTGGCGGCACCGACGGCGGCCAGTTCGATGACCGCGTCCAACGGCCGCTCCGGGTCGCCGAGCAGCGCCATCGCCTCCCGTACCCCGACGTCCACGGGCTCGGCGCCGCCGTGGTCCGCCCAGTCGCCCAGGATGTCCCGGTACCGCGCCTCCGGGTCCCGCGCCGCGTGCGGCAGGGCCGGGCACTGTGCCACCTGCTCGATGTCGGCCTCGGTCAGCACGCGGCCGAGTTCGGGGGCCTCCACGGCCAGGTCAGCCAGTTTCAGCGGCCCGTGGCCGGGGACGTCGATGCGCAGCCGTACGGAGACCTGCTCGCGCGAGCGCCGGAGAACGGTGCTCTCCAGCCGGCCGACGACACCGTCGTGGACCTTCACCTCCTGCGGCAGCGGCAGCATGCGCCAGGACGCGGCCGGGCCGTGGCGGAACCGTTCCACGAGGGCGGCCGCCCAGAGGTCGGCCACGCCCCGCACGAGCGCGTCGTTCCACTCGGTCTCGCGCAGGTCCTGCCGGCTGGGGGCGGGATCGAACGGGGCGTGCACACGAAGGGGCAGCCCCAACGGGGTGACGGGGAGCCGGACATGGACGTGTCCGGTGCCGGTACGGGCCTTGCCCAGCGGCAGGGCGACCGCGAGGGGCGTCGTGTCCCCGGCGGCCTTCGACTCGGGCTCGACGTCCGGCGGGGTCGTCACGGCCGTGGCGCAGACCTGCCAGCGGAGCCCGTCCGGATCGCGGACCTCCGAGACCTCCACGCGCACCGCCTCGCCGGCGATGTCGGCGGTGAAGGCGCCGCCGTCCCGCCGGTGAAGGGCGAGACGCTGCCGTACCCGGCCCCTGACGTCGAGATGGACCACGTCGGCGACCCGGCGGAGGAAGAGCAGCGCCTCGTTTCCCCAGGCGCTCAGCCAGGCGTCCACATCGGCGGCCGTCAGACGCGCGTCGGTGAGCGGAACACGGAACACGGTCCATCCCTCGCCCCCGACGTGGGGCGGGAAGGTACGCGCCGGTGCCAGTCCCACACCCGACTCGGCGATCCGCAGCCGGTAGTGGCCGCTGTGCACCTCGATCGACGGCGAGAAGGTGAACAGCGTCATCAGGCCGATCCCGAACCGCCCGGTCGCTTCGGCGTCCTGCGCCTTGCTGGTCACCCAGGGCATCGAGAGCGGGATGACGTCGGTGAGCCGGACCGGCCTGCCGTTGTGGGCGATCAGGAGCGTCCGTTCCCGTACCAGGAGCCGGACTTCGGAGGCACCGAGGTCCTCCGCGTTCTGTACGACCTCCGACAGCCCCTGGAGGCGGTCGGTCGACATCCTCTTGGCACCCCGCCGGGCGCCGGTCACCGAGTCCTGCATGACTCCGGCTTCGGCGGCGAGTCGCGCGAACGTCTCGACGGCCGCGCAGACGGCCCCGGGCCCCCGCGGCTCGGGCACCGCCCGCCCCGCCGGTACCTTCTTCCGGAACAGCCGCTCGGCCCACTGGGCGGCCCGCACTTCCTCCGCCGTCCCCCGCACCACCATGCTCGTCCCCACTCGTGTTCTTCCGATGCTCCGGTGCTCTCCCGCGGCCGGGCCCTCACCTTTCACGCGCCCGAACAGCCCGACCCGGACAGCCCCGACCGGAGCCGCCCGACCCGAACGGCCCGGTCCGAACTGCCTGAAAGGTACTCAGCAGCCGCATCCTGTACAGAGATACGCGCCCGGGGCAAAGGCCGCACCAGCGGGAGCTGCGATCACGTAGCATGCGCGGCTCGCCCACAGGCTCCCGGCGAAGGAGCGGAGGTACCGCCGATGATCACGGCATCCGTACGGTGCGCGCTCTCCCTCGGCGCGCGGAGCGCCTTCCTCTTCGCTCCGCCCACCGGCTGACCCTCCACCGATGCGCCGGTGGGCCCTCAGCGGGCCAGCCGGCCCATCAGCGCCGAGGCGGAGACGATGCCCACGAGCGCCGCGGAACAGAGCACTCCGAGATCCAGGGGCAGGTGGGCCGGGGTGCCGATCAGCAGGCCGCGCAGGGCGTCCACCTCGTAGCTCAGCGGATTGGCCCGGCTCAGCACTTGGAGCCGGCTCGGCATCAGGGCCACCGGATAGAGCGCGTTGGAGGCGAAGAACAGCGGCATGGTGATCGCCTGGCCGATACCCATCAGCCGGTCCCGGGTGAGCACGATGCCGGCGATCGTCATCGACAGACAGGCGAAGAAGGCCGATCCCAGGACCACCACCAGCGCCACCCCCGCCAGACGCAGTGGATTCCAGGTGAGTCCGACCCCCAGTACCGCGGCGATGAGGATCACCACCACGGCCTGGATCAGCGCCTTCACACCGGCGGCGAACGCCTTGCCGGTGACGAGCGCGCACCGCGGGGTCGGGGTGACCAACAGCTTGTTCAGCACGCCCGCGTCGCGCTCCCAGATGATCTGGATGCCGTAGAAGATGGCGATGAACATCGCGGACTGGGCGATGATCCCCGGGGCGAGGAAGTCGAGGTAGGGCACGTGTCCCGTGGGTATCGCGCCGATCCGGGTGAAGGTCTCGCCGAAGATCAGCAGCCAGAGGGCCGGCTGGATCGCCCTGGTGTACAGCTCGGTCCGGTCGTGGCGCAGCTTCTGGAGCTCCACCGCGCACATCGCGGCCACCCGCGAGGGCAGCACGGACCAGCCGGTGCTCACCCGGGAGGGCTCGATGGGCAGCGGGCCGGGTTCAGCCGAGGCGGGACGCCGTACGGCGTGTGCTGCGCACATCACTGAAATCGCCTCCCTCCTCGTCGTCGAGGCCGTTGCCCGCGTAGTAGCGGAAGACGTCCTCCAGAGTGGGCGCGCGGCCGGCCGGAGCAAGGCGCTCCAGCCCGGACTTCAGGCTGTCCGGGGTACCGAGGGCTCTGATCCGGCCCTGGTGCATCAGCGCGAGGCGGTCGCAGTACCGGTCCGCCTCGTCCATGTAGTGGGTGGTGACCAGGACGGTCATCCCGGTGGCGGCACGGGCCTGGTCGAGCCGCTCCCACACACTGGTACGGGCGATCGGGTCGAGCCCGATGGTCGGTTCGTCCAGGATCAGCAGGCGGGGCGAACTCACCAGCGCCTGGGCGAGTTCGAGACGGCGGACCATACCGCCGGAGTACGTACCCGCCATCCGGTCGGCCGCGTCCCCGAGACCGACGGCGTCGAGGGCCTGGGCCACCCGAGGGGGGCGTTCGCGGCGCGGCACGTCGTACACGCGGGCGAAGAGGGTGACGTTCTCCCGCCCGGTGAGGGCGGCATCGGCGGAGAGCTGCTGCGGGACGTAGCCGAGCAGGCGGCGCACGCCCATCCGTTCCTTGGCCACATCGTGGCCGAAGACCCGGATCATCCCGGCCGGAACGGGGAGCAGCGTGGTGATCGCCCTGATCGTGGTGGTCTTGCCCGCGCCGTTGGGGCCGAGCAGTCCGAAGACCTCACCCGCGGTGACCGAGAAGTCCACATCGTCGACGGCGCGGGTGGTGCCGAAGCGGTAGACCAGTCCGGTGCATTCGATGGCGCTTGCGGTCACGGCCGGATCACCTCCGTGGTCGGGTACGCGATTCCTCATGGAGCAGGGCGGCGAGTCTGCGCAGCGCGGGCACGGCGGCGGTCAGCGCCGCCCGGTCCCGCGCGGACAGCTGCGGCCATCGCTCCCGGTAGACGGCGGCCCGTCGGTCGTCCCAGTCCCGCAGCCGTTCGGCGGCTTCGGGGGTGACGCTCAGTGATGCGGCACGGGCGTCCTGCGGGTCCTGCTCCCTGACCATCAGTCCCAGCCCGGTGAGTTGGCGGATCAGGGTCGACACCGAGTTGTCGGCGAGGCGCAGTTCCCCGGCCGCCGTCGAGACGCGGATGCCGGGGTTCGCCTGGACCAGCCGGAGCAGTTCGGCCTGGGCCGCCGGCATCGGCGGGCCGGTCAGACCGCCGCGCAGGCTGCGCCGTACGAGCCGGTTGACGTCGGCCAGCAGGTCGCCCAGCTCCCCCGGGATTCCCCTATCCGACATATGCCCATAATACCTCCCATGCAGAGGTAACCACACGGGGCGAAGGAGCCGCCCGGCCCACTCGGCTGCCGCCGTCGGCCGACCGCGGACTACAGGTGGAAGGGCACGGACTACAGGTGGAAGGGCACGGTGGTGATGACGATCTTGGGGAGGGGGCGCAGGGCGCGGCGCAGACGGGTGGCGGTGCGACTGTGGAGGAGTTGGTGCCGTCGGTGCCGGGTGACGATCTCCGGAAGGATGACGGTGAGGGTGAGATCGGGGTGCTGCCGGTGGAGTGCTTCGATGTAGTGGACGAGCGGGGCGACCACGGCCCGGTAGGGGGAGATGACGATCTCCAGGGGCAGATGGTCGCCCCACAGGGTCCAGTAGCCGCGGAACCGCCGGGCCTCCTCCTCGGTGAGGCCGATGTGGAGGGCGAGGACAGGCTGCTGGAGCGAGGCCGCGTAGGCGAGGGCCCGCATACCGGCGAGGTCGAGCGCGGCGACGGCGACGACGGAGAGATGGTGGATCTCCTCCGGGACTTCCTCGTCCTCCCCGTTCCCGTCCGCAGGCGCGGCGCGCGTTTCGGGAGCGAGGGGCGGCGGCTGTCCCGCCGGCGGCCCTTCCGCACTGTGCGCGGGCAGTTCGATGCTGCGCGGATGCAGTCGCAGGGCCGCGTGGGCGGCCTCGTAGTGACGGCGGATCCGTGTGGTCACCAGCAGGAACAGGACGACGGCGACGATGGCCACCCACGCCCCGGAGGTGAACTTGCTGATGCCCGCGGTGATGAAGACCACGGCCGACAGCAGGCCGCCCGTGGCGTTGAAGAACAGGCTCTTGCGCCAGTGGCGGTCACGCAGCCGCCACCAGTGGACGACCATCCCCGTCTGCGAGAGCGTGAAGGCGAGGAAGACCCCGACGGCGTACAGCGGAATCAGCGCCCCGGTCAGACCGTCGAACGCCACGAACACCAACGCGGCGGCCAGCGAGAGCAGGACGATCCCGTTGCTGTAGGCGAGGCGGTCGCCCATCCGCATGAACACCCGCGGCGCGTAGCCGTCGCGCGCCAGCAGGGAGAGCACCCGGGGGAAGTCGTTGTACGCGGTGTTCGCGGCCAGCAGCAGTACCGCGGCGGTGGCCGCCTGGATGAAGACATACATCCACCCCGAGCCGAAGCTCAGACGGGCGAGCTGGGAGAGCACGGTCTCCTGCTCCCTGGGCACCACCCCGGCGAGATGGACGAGGACCACGATCCCGGCGAACATCGCGATGAGGAGTGACACCATCCACGTCAGGGTCGTACGGGCGTTGCGCCATTCGACGGGCTTGAACGCCGGTACCGCGTTGGAGATCGCCTCGATGCCGGTCATCGCCGTGGCACCGGAGGAGAAGGCCCGCATGATCAGCAGCAGGCCGACGGTCTCGGTGACGGCCAGCGCCGGGGCCGGGCGCGGCTCGAATCCCCGGCCTGCCGAGTCCGCCAGACCGAAGGCGATCAGCGCGAACATCGCGACGATGAAGGCGTAGGTCGGGGCCGCGAACAGGGATCCGGCCTGCCGGACCCCCCGCAGGTTCCCCGCCAGGAGAAGGATGACCACTCCGACGCCCATGGGTACCGTCGCGGAGGCCAGCGAGGGGAGCGCCGAAGTGATCGCCGCGATCCCCGAGGCGATCGACACGGCCACGGTGAGGATGTAGTCGGTCATCAGCCCCGCGGCGGCCATCAGTCCGGGCACCGGGCCCAGATTGTCGCTCGCGACGATGTACGACCCGCCGCCGTGCGGATAGGCCCGGATCGTCTGACGGTACGACAGCCCCACCGCGAACATCAGGAACACGATCGCCGCGGCGACCGGAAACGAGTACGTGAGCCCCGCCGTACCGGCCAGCACGAGGACCGCGAGCATCGCCTCCGGGCCGTAGGCGACCGACGACAGCGCGTCGGCCGACAGCACCGGCAGCGCCAGCGCCTTGCGCATCCGCTCGGTCACCAGCGCGGAACTCTTCAGAGCCGCACCCAGCAGCACCCGCCGGGCCCGCACCCCCGCACGACCCAGGCGGCCCGCGGGCAGCTCCTCCGTATCGACCTGTTCTCCCGCCGTGCGTGGCCCCAGCGCGGAGATGCTCACCAGACGCCCGAACCCGGCCGGCTGGATCTCCGCCACGGGCGGGAACCTCCCCAGGTCGGGATCGACCGGCAGGGCACGGCGCCACACCTCCGGAGCCGCCGACACCCGCCCCCATTCCCGCCCCACCCGCCGCAGCACCCGCAGTTGCTCCTCGCCCAGTCCGGGCGACCCCGCGGCCGGGCCCGGCGGACCGGCCGGGCCCACCCCTCCACGACTCAGTGCATCCGTCACAGTGCGCAGTGTGACGGAACGTGGGCGCGGGACGGGTTGCGACATGACGGTCGGCGGCCCTGCACCCGGCCAAGGGCTGTCCCGAAATTCCCGGCGGGCGCGCGGGGCGGGAAGCGATGCGCCTCGTCCTCGGCCCGGCGGGCAGGTGAGGCCCGGGGTGCGTCAGGGCGAGCAAGGGTCGGTGGACGTGTCAGGACGCGTAGCGGGAGCAGTGCTGCTGCCAGTCGTGCGCACCGCGCATGACGGTGCGCAGGGCGTCGTCCTGGTAGCGCCGCTGGGACGCCCGTTCGGCTTCGTCGAGGCCGAGGCTGTCGCACAGTTGGGGCAGTTGCCGTTCCAGTGCGAGGAAGCGTTCGGTGCGGGCGCGGATCATGTCGCAGATCAGGGCGATGGACTCGGTCCGGGAGCAGTGTTCCTCCCGTTCGATGATCAGGACGAGGTTGTTGTCGCCGAGCGCCTCTTCCTTCTCCAGGGAAATGATCTCGTTGTCCAGGGTGACGACCTCGGCGGCGAGGTGCCGCAGGGTGGTGACGAGGGAGCTGCGGTACGCCCGTTCGGCGATCTCGAAGTGGCCGAGCCGCTCGGCCAGGTCGAGGATGGGCGGAACTCCGCAGGTGTCCCGGCGCAGCGTCACATGGCCGGTGGACGACGGGCCCGCGCCCCCGGAGCGGTTGGCGGCTTCGGTCACATGCCCGGCGAGGTAGGCGTGCCAGTTCGCGGCCGCACGTGCCTGCCAGCTCGCCGACATGCCTTCACAGCTGCGTTCCCAGAGGTCGGCGAGGGCGAGCGGGGGCGCAGCCCTTGTCGGAGGAAGGGGCGAGGGGGCTTCCAGCACTTCGGCAACGGCGTGGACGAGCTTCTTCGCCCGCTCCCTATCCTGGCCCATGGAGCCGTCGAAGGCGTCGTCGAACAGGAAGAACCAGCTCTGCTGGTCGACGCCCAGGCCGAGATCGGCACCGGTCGCGGAGGGATGGAACCTGCCCGCCAGTTCGGGATATGCCCCCCGCGCGTGACGTTGCACGGCGTCCGGGCCGCGCAACAGGCCGAAGGACGACGGCCAGACGAGATGGCCGGCGGTGGCACGCCCGGCGTCCGGGCTGACGCGCCGGGGAAAGGGAATGTACGTGTCGACGCCCTGAGGCATGGCGGCGCACCTTTCTGCCCGTCAGGGCCGGCTACCGGGCCACCACGTCCATGAGAAGACCACCCGGCCGCACCAGCGCCACCGGCCTCTCGCGGACGCGGATGCCCGGCTTGGGCACGAGTCGCCACTGCCGGGCGATGGTCGCGACGCAGACCAGCACCACTTGCAGAGTGAAGTGGTCTCCCACGCATTTGTGTTTGCCTGTGCCGAAGGGCATGTACGCGCTGCGCGGCAGATGGGCGGTCCGGCCGTCGAGCCAGCGCTGCGGGTCGAACCGGCCGGGGTTCTCGTACTGCGGAGCGTGGCGGTGCAGGGTGGTGAGGCTGAACGCGACCTCGCCGCCCGCCGGGATGCGGTATCCGCCGAGGTCGACGCAGTCCTCCGTGCGCCGGGTCAGCAGCCAGGTCGGGGCGTGCACACGCAGGGACTCCTTCACCACGGCCCGGGTGAAGGTGAGGCGGGCGAGGTTCTCCAGGGTGAGTGGTCCCTCGCCGAGGACGGTGGTGAGCTCGTCGACCAGTTGCCGCTCGATGTCGGGGTGCCGGCTCAGCTCGTGGAACAGCCAGGCCAAGGACGCTCCGGGCCCTTCGGCCCCGGCGACCAGGAGATGCACGATCTCGGTCCGCAACTCCGTGTCGCTCATGCGCTGACCGGTCGTCAGCTCCCCCTCGGCCATGAGCACGTCCAGCATCGCCGCCCCGTCGTGGCCGGCCGCGTCGGCGTGCCGGTAGTGGGCGATGATCCGGTCGACGGCATCCGTCATCTGCGCGTCGGCGCGCCGGAAGCGACGGTTCAGCGGGATGGGCAGCTTCTCCATCCATTCCGCCGGATAGAGCGAATGGGCCACCATTCCCGCCATGATCCCGGCGGTCGCCTGCTTCACCTGCGCCGCGGAGTCGGCGTCGAGCGCGCCGCGAAACAGTACGCGGGTGAAGATGTCTACGCCGAGGTCGTACATCTGCCGGTCCACGTCCATCGTCCGGCCCGGCTGCCAGGACCCGACCCCGGCAGCCGCCAGCTCGATCATGGAATGGGTGTACTGCTCGATCCGGCCCGGCCCGAAGGCGGGCTGGACCAGTTTGCGCTGCCTCCTGTGCGGCTCACCTTCGACCATGGTCAGACCGGGTCCTACGACCTTCTCGGCCTTCTCGAACAGGAGCCCGCGCGTGAAGTGACCGGCGTCGGTGACCAGCATGGAGTGGACCAGGTCGAGCGAGTTGGCGACATGGACCGGCCGTCTGCCGACGTAGATGGTGACCACATCGGCCAGGGGCAGCAGGGAGGCCATGAAACCGAGAGGGTCTCGGAGCATGGTGGCGAGGTGGCCGAGGACGGGGAGCCGTCCGGGGACCACGGGCGGCGCGGGCAACGCGGGCGGATCGCCGGGCGCCGCGTCGTCCACTGCCTGCACGTTCTCCTGCGCGGGGTCTCCTGCGACATTCGTCATGACCACAGCCTTTCGGCGGCGCGGTGCCACAGACACGATCGGAAGAGCCAGAACCCCGGCCTCCGAGAACTGCGGCCATCGGGCGGACGCGCGTACTTGCCGGTCCCCCGCTGCTGGTACCTGCCGTACGGGGGGATACCCCCACGGTTGATCACGCGGCAGCACCGCAGAGGGAATCCCCTCGCCGGACGGTGCTCCGTCGGACACAAAAAGGCTAGCCGCCCACGCCACCCCTGAGAGTCACCCGAAAGGGTGCTGTGATCCGCCTCGGGAATCCTTGTCCCGGCCCGTTCGCGTTCTGAAGCGGTCCCGGCCGGTCGCGGCACCGGTCCGGCCGCTCCGTCATGAAAAACGGAAAGGTGGCACCGGACTTCTCCGATACCGCGCCTGCGGCGTGTATGTCCACCGGTGCGGGTACCTGCACCGGCGGCCCGCGGCCGCCCGCCCGGCCCGGGGACGAACGGCCGGTCAGCCGCGCAGCCGTGCGGCGAGCGTGGCGAGCCAAGCGCCGGGGGTGAACGGCACCGGGGGCTCGACCTCCGCGCCGAGCGTCACCAGCGCCAGGGCCAGGGCGTCCTCGTCGAGGCCGAGGGCGAGGAGGTCGTGCAGCTCCCCCGTCAGCTGGGCGGCGAGCCCCGTGTCGGTGCCCTCCAGGTAGTCGTCGAGCGCGGCCTCATGGTCGCCGAACTCGTCCGGCATGTCCTGCGAGAACCAGCCGCCGAGCAGTTGCGCCAGCTCGGGGAAGCGGGCCCGCCACTCCCAAGGTGTCGCGGGCGCGGCCGGCGGTGGGGCCTGGCCGTTCGCCAGGCTGTCGTCGAGCCGGTCGGCGAGGCCCGTGAGCCAGTCCCGCAATTCCTCGGGCAGCAGCCCCACATCGGGCAGCCGGTAGTACTCGCCGAGCCGCAACCGCAGCCGACCGGGCGGATTGTCGGCGTAGACGCGTAGCTGCTCGGCCGCGACGGCGATCGCCCAGGGCCGGGTGCGCCAGGTCTGCCGCAGATAGCCGGCCACCGCGTCGGGAGCGTGCGGACCGAGGCCCAGGTGAGCGCGGACGACCTGGTCGAGTTCGCCGTACTTGCGGTCGTGCTCGGCGGGGTTCAGGGACACGGAGCCTCTATAGGTCGACGGGCAGGGAGGAGTGCACGGTGAAGGGGTACGCGCCGGGCTCGCCGGATCCGGTCCGGCGGAGCACGACCCGGGCGGCGCGCACCGGGATCGGCTCCTGGCCGGCCAACGCCATCCCGGTGGTGAGCAGCGTGCCCACCGGATCGGGCCGCGAGGGCCAGGCGGCCTCGATCACGAGCCGCTCCCGGGTGGACTGGGCGAGCCAGCGGTGGATGGCCTGCTCGTTCAGCGCGATCACCTCCTGGGTGGCCCACTGGGCGGTCACCCGGTCCGGGAAGGTCGCGGCGCGGTCGGCGCGCACCGGGGCGGACGGTGCGGGGGGTGTCGTCATGTCAGGCACCGCCCCAGCCGCGCAGGGTGGCCCGCTGGGCGGCGGAGTAATTGGCGTGCCCGGTGGTGACGACGGCGTGCAGCCACTTCTGCGCGGCCTGCAGATCCTCCATCTGCCGGTCCCAGCGGTCGAGTTCGTCCACGAAGGCCTCGCGGGCCTCGCCCTGCCAGGCCAGGACGACCGGTACCGTGCGGTCGTACAGCACGCCCAGACGCTCATTGAGCGTCTTCACGATGTCTTCGAGGTCGCCGGCTATCTCGCGCAGCGCGACCAGGTCGACGGTGATCGAGCCGTCGTCGTTCACGTTTCCCCCTGCCTGGTGGATGTTCAGGTGTGTGTTCACATGTCGTTGAGCCTGCTGGTCGGCACCGCTCCGCCGCCGGGGCCCGCGCCGCCCGGTCCCTCGCCGGACAGTTCGCGTACCTCGGCGTCGATGTCGACCTTCTTCATCTCGGCCCGGAACTGCCGCAGGATGTCCAGCTCCTGGCGTGTGAACCCGTCCCGGCTCATCCGGACCGCTTCCGCCAGGACTCCCAGGATCTCCCTCACCCGTACGGCGTCCGCCCCGGCGTCGCGGTGCAGCTTCCGGTACGCCGTCGCCGCCTCGCTGCGCCATCGTGCCTCGGCCCGGTCGACGATCGCGTCCATCCGGCGCACCTGCCCGTCGATGTGCGTCCGCATGGCGTCCAGGTCGTCCGCGAGACGCTTCAGGTCCTCTTCCGTCACGGCGAGGTTCGGGTCGACAGTCATGGCGGCGGCTCCTTCCGGGGCGATGGGGTGGTGGGTCAGTGCTGCTCGGCGAAGTGTGCGTGAACGGCGTCCAGGAGGAAGCGGACGCGTGCGTGGGTCACATGGGGCATGACGGCGGCGAAGGCGGCGTCGAGCTCGGCGGGGGTGCGGAACAGGTACAGGAGGCGCTGCAACTCCCCTGCAAGGTCGGCTAGTTCCTCACATTCAGGATGCTCGCTGGTCAGGATCTCCTCCAGGGCCTCGTCCTGATCGGCGTACTCCCCCGAGATCATCGACGAGACGAAGGCCGATGTCAGGGAGAAGCGTCCGTTTGCCTCCCAGTCGGACAGCGGCAGCTGCGTCAGGTCCGGGTACGAGACGAACCGGCGATCACGGAGGATCCCGGCCAACGAGCGCAGGAAGTCCGTCGGCGGATCGTCGCCGGCCGCCCGTGCCAGCCCCTCGCGGTACGCGGCGGGCCTGGTCCCGAACGCCTCCGCGCCGACCTCGTCGGCCAGGAGGTCGAGCAGCGAGGCCAACGTCACCAGCGGCATCACGTGGCCGATCGCCCTGGAATCCTGGAGGAAGCGGGACAGTCGCTGGAGTTCGTCCTCCAGCGGTGCGGCCCCCGGGTTGCGCGATGCGGCGGCAGTGCGCAGCAGCAGCCCCACAATGCCCGAGGTGAACAGGTCGTCCTGTTTCGAGATCACGTGGCGCATTTTACGGGGGGAACGGGTAAGCGGTCCGGACGTAGAACGTCTCGGAATCCGGCGAGTAGGCGAGGACCAGCTTCAGGCTGTGGACCTGGGTCGGCTGGGCGTTGAAGCCCTGGGAGGCGAAGTCGGACTGCGAGACGGAGGACCCTGTCACGACGTTCGCCCCGTTCGCGTCCTTCACGGTGAAGACGCTCAGTTGCGGCGAGGAGGCGGGGCTGAACGTCCCGTTGGCCACCTTCTGCTTCTGCCTGTTCATCCAGTTCTCGATCGTCTGGATGTTGGCAGGGTCGTTCAGGGCGGCCTGGACGTGCTTCTGGGCGGCGGGCAGGTCCTGGAAGGCCGAGGCGTCGACACCCTGGTCCCGTACGCGCATCCGCAGCTGGTCCGGGGTGAGGCCGACGTGCCGGTCGATCGTGTGTCCCTCCTTCCCCGGCTTCAGCGGGTCGTTCGGGGAAGCCTGGTACGGGTTGGTCTCCCACTCCATCGAGGCGAGGTCGATGCCGAACCTGTTGTTCGGATCCCGCGACTGCTCGTTGAGCGGGACGATCGACCGGTCGAACTCGAAGAGCGAGCGCGCCCCGAACGCCTCCGCCCTCGCCGACTGCGACTCGAAGGTCGGCACCGCGCGCGACGCCTCCCGTAGCGGTTCGAGCAGGCCCTTCACCTTCTCCGTCTGGGCCCGCAGCCCGGTCTCGTAGGCGTCGACGGCCTTGTTGACGGCGTCCGTGTCGATACTGAGGAGGACCGCGGCGCCCAGGCCCTTCCACAGCTTCTTGAGGCGCTCGAAGAAGTTCCCGAAGAAGTCCTTGAGGTCGGTCAGGTCGAGGAGGGCCAAGGCGTCCTTGATGGCCCGGTACAGGATCTCGCGCAGCTCGGTGCGGACCTTCTGCGCGGCCTCCGCGTACGAGCGGATGACCTGGGCCAGGATCTGGGCCGTGGTGCTGAGAACACCGAAGACCGGAAGGCTCGTCCCCGCGCCGGTCGGCGGATCGTGCCGCCACTCGTAGCCGGCCGTGTTCTTGCCCCATGCCTTCGTGCCCCACACCGACGACACGAACTGCAGCATCGCCCCGTGCCAGTCCCCGTTGGCATGGTCCGTGATGGCGTCGATGGTGCCGGTGAGCTGTCCCTGGACGATGCCGAGGCCCGTCTGGTACGGCAACCAGGCCTGCGAGAGCTCGTTGACCCTGAGGTAGTTCGGGAGCGGCAGGATCTCCAGCGCGCGGCCGGTGCGCAGCGCCTCCTCGATCACTGAGCGCATCAGGGAGCCGGGGATGTCGCCGTCGAAGACGTCGGCGAAGTCATCGACGGGGTTGCCGTCGCGCACCCCGAAGGGCGGCGGGGCCGCGTACAACGGCGGACCGGTGATGACCTGCGGCGGCGGCTGTGGCGTGAAGGGTGGATTGAGCGGGTGGGTGGCCGCGTCCGCCTGCCGGAAGTTGTTGGCTGTGGTGGTGAAGCCGACTGCCGCGCCGCCGATGGCGACCACGGCCTTGCCGTGCACCTCCATGAGGAGAGCGACGACCGCGGCGTACTGGGTGGCGAACTCGGCTGTGGCACCGCCGGATCCGCCGACCTTGGAGTAGCCGGCGTGAACGTCGAGGAACTGCACGAGCGCCTTGTGGAACGACTACTGCTCGACGGCAAGGGCCGTTGACACCTGGTACAGCTGAAGCGGCTGGACGTCGATGCCGCCGGGGCCCGTCCACGGGCTGGTCACCGGGGGCGCGGGCGGCGGAGGCAACTGGGCCGGCGGACCGGGGACCGGCGGGGTCGGCGGCGCGTTCGGGGTCGGAGACGGCGTCGGCTGGGAGCCGGGCGTGCCCGACGGCTGCCCCGGCGACGGCAGATGCGTCGCGCCGGGTGTCGGTGTGCTGGGCGGCGGGCTGGAACTCACCGGTGCGTGCCGCCGGCTCCGCCCATGCCGCATGCCGTACTCGCCGCGCGGAAGTGCGCGTACGTACCCGTGCCTCGTTCCCGCCCCATGGGTCCCCCGACTCCGTCAGACTGCGGCCGAAGGTAGCAGGACAACGGGTCAAATCCCTTGAGCAGCACCGGGGTTGGCCGAAAGAGGCCGCATGCGCACCATCGGTCCCGCCGACCGTGCCTAGATACCGCGGCCTACGGGATCCGGCGGATGAGCAGCGACCGGGCCCGGACGAGGACTGGGCGGCAACCCGGCCCGGACGGCGACCGCCCCCGCGAGTACCGGCCGTCCGCGTGCGGGGCGGCGGCCGAGCGCCGCCCGTACGAGGCGGAGGCCTTGGCGCGCCGACAGAGGAACCTCGCCGGCCACGGCCTCCCTGACGGGCATGACGCTCGCGTATGGTCACAGGCTGCGGGTGACGGATCCTTCCCCCCATCCAGGAGGAGATCGCCATACGTACCGGCGTCGGCCGCGGCCACCGCCGCAGTGCTGCGGGGACGCGCGCCGTCACCGGATCGGTGCCGCTGTTCACAGCTGGTTACCACCCCCGAACGCACGAAAGGCCGCCCTCCCATGGATGAGAGAACGGCCTCCGACCTGCGTTTCCACACAGTCGGGACGACAGGATTTGAACCTGCGGCCCCTTGACCCCCAGGAGTAGGGCCTATCCCTTTTGTCCACACATACGGCCAGAAATCAAGGTGGATAGTGTGCGGTGCCGTGCGTGCCGTTCACGTGCGCGGATACCGTGTGGTCCCCAACCGGTCCCCACGGGGCATGTCCGTGACGCGCACGTCCAAGGGCCGCCGCCGGGTCAAGCGGCTGGCTCCCGCCAGGGCCTGTCACGGCGTGAGACCTGGCGGCCTTCAGCGTGAGCTCGCGGATGGTGTCCTGCCATTGCCAGGAATCGCTGCTGCACCACTCTGCTTCATCGGCCGGCTGCCAGGCCGCCAGTTCGTCCAGGCAGGCGATCACTGTAGAGGCGTCGGTGCCAGGAATTCCGGTCTCGCTGTCGAGTCGCCCTTTGATGTCGTGCAATCGGTGAGCTGGACGGTAGTAGGAGGGGGAGAGAGCTGGGAGTCGGTGAGTCTGCATATGGCGTAGCCACCGCACTTGCTGCACCAGTCGAAGTCGGTGCGAGCCATGCGGTCGGCGATGGTGAGGAGGTCGTCGTCGGCCACGACCGCGCGTTCATGGGCGGCCGGCATAGCAGTGAGTGGCCCTTGCCCTCGATCAGAGGGTTGGCGTTGGTGGTGTAGAGCTGGACTCTGGCCAAGGGACCCAAAGGGAGGCCGCTTCCGCTTCGCCACCGGTCGCTGCCGGGCTTCTGGAAAGGCGCGAGGTTGAGGCGGTCTTCCGTGAGCAGACCGTGCCATACCGCCACCGGCAGTCCGCCAGACCGCTTGGCGTCGATTCTCCGCAGGTCGTGGGCGCCGCGCGCCACCAGGGCGAGCCGGCGAAGATTCAGATCCCGATCTTGGGTGCCATAGGTCTGGCGGAGGGTTCGGCGTCCGCCCTCGGCAAGGCCGAGACTTTCACCAAAGTGCGGGCCGTGGACGCCTTGGCCGCGACTAGGTAGCTGAGCATCACGCACGTCGGGTTCGGGACTGGTCTCCGGCTCTTCCAGGCCGATCACGCTGGCGGGCAGGTCGCGGGCGCCTGCGATGAGGACGCCCAGCCACCCTTTGGCCAGCCGCCTCTCGATGGTGTCGAGAGGCAGCACTTCCGCTCCCCCACTCACCGAGAAGACGAGGTGCACCTGGTCGGCACCGGGCGCCAGCGTGCGCAACGCACTGATGTGATCGAGTGTGACGGGGCGCCGGTCGAAGACCGGGGTGTCATCGAAGATGCCTGGACGAACGATGTCCTGCTGACTTCCGGCGCCACGGTCACGCTCGGGCAGATCCGCCGTCCCGTCGGCCGGGCTGCACGGAAGGCCGCTCGCCGGGCCGAGCAGCCGTTCGGCGACGAGACCAGGGACTTCCCGTGTCAGGACGCGGCTCCCCCAGTCGGCATCCACGGTCCACGTGACCAGCACACCGAGCGTCCACGTATCCAGCCCCGTCCAGGAAGTCCGGGACATCATGATGTGGCGCGCCTTCGGACGCTTCTGGCACTTGCGCCGTCAGCCGACGTCTCGGAGCCCGGTCCACCGACGTCGCTGCCGCCCTGGCCTGTTCCTCCCAGGACTCGATCAAGCGCGCGGTCTCGGCTCGGGCCGCGTCGTGACCCTTCCGACTGCTACGGATGCCTCGCACGATCTCGTACGAGAGGTACGCACGCGCGCCCGGCCCTTCCCAGAGCCTCCCTGCCGCGCCCTGCCACCGACGCCACAGGTCCACGAGCGCCCCGGACACCCGGCTGTTGCCGCCGAGCACCGCGAAGGCCGGGTCCGCGCGCGGAAGCTCGGGCATGGGAAGAGTCATTGCGGCAGCAGCTACGACGAACTCCTCCGGGTCTACGAGCCGGGCCGCCTGGGCCCGAAGCGTCTCCAGGTACCGCGCCTTGGCCCTCAGTGACGGCTTCGCCCACTCCCTCAGCCAGGGAAAGCGAGCGAGCAGAGTCCGTGCCTGAAACAGGCTCCGTCCCGCGCCGAGCCAAGGGGAGAAGATCAGGCCCCGCAGAGTCTCGGCATCCTCACGTGCCTCCCGCAGCAATGTGCCGCCTTCCACATCCTCATCGTCGTGACCGTCGAAATCCTTCCCGTGCACAGGCTTGTCAGGTGTACGGGCCGACAGGAACTCCCTGCCCCGGTCTTGGCAACCGAGAACTACGGGGACGCCATGGTGAAGTGCGAACTGGCAGCGTTCGGCGGGCCCTTGTCATCCGACCTGCCCTGCTGAACGGTTCCAGCATGAACCTGTGTTCCGAAGAGCCGTCTGTAAAAGCACTGTTGCGGGCGGGCTTCGGTTGACAAGGTGAGAAGTTGATGAGGCAACGGGCTCATCGGAGTGAGTGAGGTCGAAGTGGTACGGCGTAGAAACCTGATGGCTTCCGGCATTGCGGTTGCTCTAGCAGGCGGTGGTGTGGCTGCATACGGATTGGCAGGCCGGGGCGCCGCCGGGGCCGGGGCCACTTCTGGCGACTTGGCTGCCAGCCCCGTCCAGTTGCGTGGACTCTTGCCGGAGCGATATGTGGCGTTGATCGCGCTCGATATTGGACGGCCTCGTAGTGGGCTGAGAGAAATGGTGAAACGGGTTCACGCGGCCGCCGAGCCGGGTACGTCTGTGGGGTTGGCCCTGGGGGCGACACTTTTCGGGCCCACGGATTCACTTCCTCGCCGGCTCAAGGCGATGCCGCACTTCGCGGGCGATCTCCTCGCGCCCGCCATGTCGCACGGAGACCTTCTTGTGCACGTCGCGGGCGACAAGGCCGCGGCGATAGGGAAAACCGTCGAAGGCATCAGAAGCACCGCCTCTCCGCACGGGACAATTCGGTGGCACATCGATGGCTCTCGTCCCGCCAACCGGGTCGAGGGCGGCAGGGGCCTGGCCCGTAACCCGTTCCACTTCACTGAGGGCTTCGGCAATCCGGGCACCGAGAGGGAATGCCTCGACCGCGCGCTCATCACTGCCGATCAGGACGAGCCTGAGTGGGCCTTGGGGGGCAGCTATCAGGTTGTGCGCATCATCCGGTTCGCGACCGACCTATGGGACAAAGACTCGGTACGTGAGCAGGAACGGATCATCGGCCGTCGACGCGACGGGGGTTGGCTTGACGGCACACCCGTCGACGAGCGGCCAAACTATGCGGCCGATCCGACGGGCAGGCTTACGCCGCTTGATTCACATGTACGCCTCGCAGCCCCTGACCGCCGCAGTCCCCCACCGATCGTGCGGCGCAGTTACAGCTACGACCGGGGCAACGGCGACACGGGGATCATCTTCTCCTGCTTCCAGCGAGACCTGACTCAAGGATTCGAGGCAGCCCAGGAACGCCTGCAAGGGGAATCCATGGCGAAGTACCTGCTGACCACCGGCGGCGGGTATTTCTTCGTCCCTCCGCCCGGTGACGGCTGGATGGACACACTCACGTACTGAGCGCGTCCCCGCCCGTCTCCGGGTGCAGTTGGACGGTCGCAAAAGAGCATTCTGTCCTGGCGGGGGTGTTTGATAACTGGCGTGATGTCAGCTGCTTGGGGCGGACCGTGCCGGCGTGTGAGGATCCGCCTGTGGAGTGTGATGTGTGCGGACTGGCGATGTGGCGGTGGCCGGTGCGGCCGACGGTCCGGGAAGAAGAGATCTGGTGCTGTTCGTGGTGTTATGCCGCCACGCAGGTGGGCGGCGAGTGGTTCGAGATCTCGCGACCGCCGTATCTGCCGATGGAGATGCGCCGGGAGAGGACTGTCGCGGATGGCCTTGCCGTCGGCGCCTCCCACGCTTTTGGCACCTTCGGCAAGTCTCTGTGTGGGATCCAGGAACTCGGCATGTCACCGTCTGACCACTGGTGGCTGCCGGAACGGGAGGCAGCCTGTGGCGCGTGCGGGGAAGCGGCGGGTGTCATCAATGAGCTTCTTCAGCGTTGCCGCTCCAGTGTGAGGACTGCTTTGGCGATTGACGTCATGCGGTTGGGGCTGCATCGGGCCCTGCGGAAGATCCGCCAGGACTTCAGCCTTGCGACCCCGCGTTCGACGGGTGCTCGCGCTGCGGCCAGTGCCTGATTGCGGGACTTTTCGGTGGGGGTGAGTTCCTGCAGGGGCCTGCGTTTGATGCCGGTGGTCAGCCACGGGCCGGCGCCCTGGTAGGCGAGATCGGCCAGGATCGGGACGCCCTGGCGCTCGCAGATCCGGATGATCCGGTGGGTGCGGGCGGCGGTCAGGTCGTGGGTGCGGCCCGGCAGGGCGGGCGAGAGCCACAGCAGCCGGCCGCCGGGGTCGGTGACGACCTGCACGTTCACACCATGGCGCCGGTGTTTGTGGGAGTAGCCGGCCCGGCCGTCGCCGACCCGGTCGCATTCGGCGAGGGTGCCGTCGAGCAGGACGAAGTCGGGGTCGTGCTCGCGCAGCGTCTTGAGCAGGCCCGGTGCACGTGCGGCGAGCAGGTCGACGATCGTGCTGGCGTAGGCGTGGGCGGTGGACTCGCTGATCCCGAACCCGGCGGCGATCTTTGCGAGAGTGGTGTGTTCGCGCAGGTACACCAGTGCCACCATCGCGCGCTGGGACGGGCGGAGCTTGCAGCGGCGGTCGCCCTCACGGGTGACGATCAGCATGGTGACCCACTCCACGAGTGCATGCGGCAGGTCGAGCGCGGCAGGATGGATGACCAACGAGGCCCCCGAGCAGTGTTGTTGAGACGTCAGACATCTCGATCAACAGCCCGGGGGCCTCGTCCGTTGCGCCCCACGGCCCATCACCCGATCGGTGGCCAACTCGAAGAAGCTCAATGACCGCTGGCCGCAGGCGATGAGGGGCGAGGACGCGCCGGTCAGCGTGGCCCGGCGACTATGAATACTTCCAGTGTCGCTTCTCGGGTGAGCCTTCGGCTCATCAGGTCGATCAGCGCGAGGTGGATCATGGCCTCGGAGCGGTGCGGGTGGGTTTCGTAGTCGCGGCGAGGCGGCGGTAGTGAGCCAGCCGAAGGTCCGCTCGACGACCCAACGCCGCGGAAACGCCTTGAATCCCCTCTAGTACTCCAGGGCGACTTCGTGATCTAGGTGTCCGAGTGGCTGGTGAGTCGTCGCCGGTAGTGGGCGCGTCTGGCTTGTGCCTGGTGGAGTCTGCGCCAGATTGACCAGACCAAAAGGCGGTGCGGAGGCGTGGCCGATGGTCTGAAGAGCCTGCCGATGAGGTGACGGATCTCCGGGATGGTCAGGTCGATCGGATCGCTGCTGCGGACCGGACGGTTCGGGTCGGTGCTCCGGTCTGGCGCCGAGCTGACGGCGACAGCGGCGAGGAAGGCAAGCGCGAGCATCGCCAGGGTGATGTGGCGGTGCCAGGAGGTCCAGTGGCGGACCTGGTAGTAATCCAGGCCGACCTGGCCTTTTGCGGCTTGGAAGCACTCTTCTATGCACCACCTGGTCCCGGCGACGCGCACCAGCGCGGACAGGGCAACCTCGCCTGGTGACCAGCACAGGTAGAAGGCGAGTTCGTCGGTTACGGGGTTGCGGCGGATCAGCAGGCACCGGTTCTTGTCGGCTCCGGTCTGCACCCATGCCCAGTCGTAGTGGCGCGGGCCCTTCGCTCCGGCGCCGGCGCTCTGCCGGTGCCAGACGTCCTGGGGCAGTGAGGCGGCCAGGGTGTCGGCCTGGCGCACTGTGCGGTTCTCGTTGATCCGTACCTTGGTGGTGCAGGCGACCGCCAGGACGTAGCCGATCCCGCGTGCCTCCAGGACGGAGCGAAGCTGTGGGTCCTGGCCGTAGACCTCGTCGCCGGTCACCCACGAGGAGGAGTACCCGGCATCCAGGGCCGCTTCGATCATCTGCAGTGCCAGGCGGGGCTTGGTGGCGAACTCCACCTGCTCGGGGGCCCGGAGCCCGACCGGCGATCGGGATCACGGCACCAGGTGTGCTCGGGGAGGTAGAGCCGACGGTCGATCAGTGCCCGTCCTCGCGGCGATGCGTAGGCGAGGAAGACGCCGACCCGGGCATTCTCGATCCGACCGGCAGTGCCGGTGTACTGCCGCTGCACGCCCGCCGAACGCAGGCCCTTCTTCAGGAACCCCGTCTCGTCCACGATCAGCACGCCATCACCGCCGAGGTGGTCCAGCACGTAGGACCGGACCTCGTCGCGCACCTCGTCGGCATCCCAGCGTGCGCTTCGAAGCAACCTCTGCATCGCACCGGGGCGGTCATGGCCTGCCTGCTCGGCCAGCTGCCAGCAGTTCTTCCGTTCGACACCGGACAGCAGTCCGAGGACGAACGCCCTTGCCGTCGCCCTCGGTTCCACTCGGCGGAACCGGCCCGCGATGCGGGCCATCGCCTGGTCGAACATCGCCCGCCAGCGGGCAGGGTCTACGCTATGGCCCGCGGCCATCGCACCATCTTCAGAAGTCCACACAACCTCTGATGATCACGCGGTGGCCGCTTCCGTATCGGCCCCTGCCGCCAACTGGTGCCAGGCATGGGTGCATCCGTCTGCGCAGAACCGCTCGCGGCGGCGCTTGTCCGCCACCCCCAGCAGCGCGACCAGCAGCCGAAACGCCTTCACGCGCTCGTCCTGCGGCAGATTGATGATCTTTGTCAGCTGCCCGGCCAACTGCCCGCGCGTGATCAGCACCGCCGGCGTGTGGGTTGGCCGGATACCGGCGATCCGCACGCTCTCGGGCCCGTCCTCCACCGTCGCCCGCGCCTGGATGCAATGTCCACCCAGATCCCGAAGGACCTCGAACTGCTCCTGACCGGGCAGGGCTTCGAACCACTCGACACCCTGCCCGATTGGGCGCAGGCCCTGCGCGAGCTCGTTCAACATGACCGTGCGCTCGTCCATCCGCCAACCTCCGCGATCCGGCTGAGGCCCATAGCCCCCGAAGGCCATCGAACCAGATCGCGAAGTATGACTGGAGTACTAAGGCTTGTCCCGCAATTGATCTCTGGAGCACGGTCGGCTGCTTCGCAGAGACGGGACTGAGCCTGTTACTCGGCCCGGAGGAGGTTGTGCAGGCGGGCGATGCCGAGCATGGCGTGGTGGACTCCGTCGCCCTTGAGACGGCAGTCGCGCAGGATCTTCCAGGTCTTCATGCGCGCGAAGACGTGCTCAACGCGGGCTCGGACCTGCTTGTGGGAGCGGTTGTGCTCACGCTTCCAGTCGCACAGGTCCCCGCCAGCAGGACGGCGGTGGGGAATGATCAGCCCGGTTCCCGGATAGCCGCCGTCGGCAATCGTTGTAGTCCTGCCGACGGCGGCTTTTGCGCCGGACTCGGACCAGGCCTTGCAGTCGTTGCGGTTGCCAGGCATCGGACGACCCACGAGAACGACCTGGTGGCTGTCTGCGTCGATGACGACCTGGTGGTTCGTGGAGTATCGATAGTTCTTCGACTGCTCCGCGATCGTGTGGTCGCGGGTGGGCACGAGAGTGCCGTCCACGATGAGCACGGTGCCCTTGCGGAACCGCTGCCGTTGCTTGAGCGCGAGCAAAGGTGCCGTGCTGGTGACTATCCGGTCGGCCGCAGACTTCGAGATGCCGAACAGGGGCGCGATCTGCCGCAGCGTCAGGTTGGTTCGCCAGTAGACCGCCACAAGCAGGACCCGATCCTCAAGCGACAGTGACCACGGGCGCCCCCGGCGGACCTCGTCCGCGCCCTCACGGCGAAGGACGGTGATCAGCTTGCGGAAGAGCTGCGGTCTCAGCCCGGTGAACGGGACGATCCACGAAGGCTCCGAAGCCATGATCACACCAGCCATACCAAGATCATGGCAGGTGAAGATCACGCCTTTCCCCAGCTCAGGCAGTTTCCAGCGCTGGGGGAAGGTTCGCGCTCGTGTAGGCGTCCGCGACGCTGAACGCACTGGCGCAAGTCGGGCACTCAGCACGGCCGAAGAGGTGCCTGATGCCCTCCGCGATGCGCTGTTGCCCGTCGCAGACCGCAGTGGCGTGCATCCAGCGGCCGGGGTCGGGAACCCCCTCGACTTGGGCCGGCAGCAGCTCCCGCCGCTCGACGTCGCCGCGATCCCAGTCGCGGATGGCCGAGTAGAAGCCGTAGTCCCCGATCGCGATGGTCACCTCCGCCACGCAGTGCGGACAGGACACCATGTAGAAGTCGTCGGCGAAGTTCTCCAGGGCGGCACTCCAGTGGTACTGCCCCGCGAGCGCGAGCAGATCACCGAAAACCCTGTGGTACTCGGCAGGGCGGCTCCGCAGTCCCCGCCAGGTCGCGCAGTCGGCTGAGCACCTCTGGACGGCCCGCGAGCAGGGCTTCCCCGTCAGGATGCTGCAAAGTGCCGCGCGCGATGGCGCCCGCCAGTTCAAGAGCCTGCGCAGTTGCGGGGGCCAGGTCCGCCAGCCGGGGCAGAGCGGCAAAGCTCGCCGGCGAGACAGTCTCACCGTGCAGGCATAGGCGATCCCAAAGCTCCTCCCATGCCTCGGGAGCTTCCTCGCGCTCGACCAAATCGAGAAGCACCAGCACTCGCTCAGTCTCCCCGTGGGCGTCCACCATCTGCGTCCAGTCCGTCACCACGGCATTCAACCGCTCCCGGAGCCCCAGATGTCAACTACCAGAGGGCCGAGCCGCACTCTTCCTTGATCATTACGGGACAGCCCTTAGGCAGGGTCTCGGCGGGTGACTTCGACGTCGATGCCGAGGCGGGCGCCGTGCTCGATGACCTTGGTGTGGTAGCCGGTGTCGGCCCAGGCTTTGGTGACGCGGGGGTGGTCCGTGGCGATGTTCGAGAGCACGTGGATGCCGACGTTGTCGGAGACGCCAGCTGGCCGTGACCAGCACGGCCAGGAGGAGGCCGAGTGTGTCGACGCCGATGTGGCGCTTGCGGCCTGCGATCTTCTTGCCCGCGTCGATGCCCTGGCCTGACGCGGGCACGGTTGCGGAGGTCTTGATGCTCTGGGCGTCAAGGATGTAGGCGGTAGGCTCGGCATCCCGGCCCTCGACTTCCCTCACAACGCTTTCACGACCTCCGGCACTCGACCGCCACCCCGCTCCTGGAACAGGGTGGCGACCTTGTCGTGATCAAGGAACTCTTCGGCCACGCCCACATCGGCGTCACCGCCAGCATCTACGCTCATGTCCGACTTCACCTCCAGCGCCAAGCCATCGATACCCTTGGCAACGCCCTGCGCGACCCTGCGGCCCGACGACAGCGACGAACCGCCACTTTGTGCAGCGCCCGTCGCTGACGCTGCCGTCAATTACTGCCGTCAGACCCCCAGAGGCCCCACCGGAGCGCATTCCGGCGTGGCCTCTGTGTTCATTCATTGGTATGAACAAAAAATCCGCGAGCGAAGGCGACGACCTATCGCCGATCCCTAGGGCGCCTCAGATTTTCAATCTCTTCTTGCGGTTCTGGAATATCGATCGAAATCTCGCCGAGTTCCCCCTTCGACACTCTGTCGAAGGAGGAGATTGCGGATCGCACATCATTGCGAGCCCATCCAGTGCGGATGAAGAATTCGCTACGGGACAATGCTTCTGCTGATTCGATTACACAGGCGAGGAGTCGACCAAGCTCAACCTCTGTCAAGGTGAGCATGAAGCTGTTTTTATCGCGCTTGAGCTGCATACATCACCCGTTCGGGTCGAGTCGGGACAGGAAGTTTTCGGCCGACGTCTTGAAGGCTGTCATCGAGTATGCGCCGCGCTGAATAATCATGACTCCACGGCTTGAATCATACCATCCCATTCCTCCACCCTTAATCGCCTTCCCCGTGCCACTATTTGCATACATGTCAAGATAATCTGCGAGCTCGTCGTCAACCATTCCCAGACGGTGACTCACATTCCCCTTGGCGACTTCTTCACCAATATGCAGAACACCTTGATAGGCAGGGTCGGAACACCCGTCCATTCCACCGGAATTGTGAACGAGGACCGGGGTGGTACCGGCGAGTACATAATACGTGTGCTCGCAGCCCCTCCTCTAGCTGCCTTTATGCAGGTGGGGAGGGGTTTTGGCGTCCGCCGCAGTCCGTGGTTGTGCGCCTGAATCCGTGGTTGTTGCCGTCGCTACTGCCGTCAGGAGCGGGGGGCCTCGGGTGGGGCGGGGATGCGGTCGCCGCGCGATTCGGCGACCCGGAGTGCGTCCGTCAGGGCTTCGGTCAGCCGGCAGGCGAGCCACCGGTATTCGACGGCCGAGAGCATCTTGGCTCCGGGGGCGACGACCTTGCGGGCGTACTCCAGGAGTTCCTCGCCCATGTCGAGTTGCACCTCTTCGATGCTGTCGGCGAGGGAGGAGAGGTAGCCCCTGCCGTCGGTGCTGAGGTAGCAGGGGTTCCCGTCCTGAGCCGTCCACGGAAGTAAGCGAGGTCCGGTGACGCCTGCTGCTGCGTCGTGCAGCTCTCTGCGGCGCATGCGGTCCGCGTCGGTCCTGGATGTGCTCACCGTGCACCCCCACCTGGGTCGCCGAATGGAACACGGCGACCGTAGTGGGCGACGGTCCGTCACTCCACGCACGAGGCATGCCAGTTGGCGACGGAGGGTGTCAGAAATATCGCGCTGCGTGGCACCTATCCGACGACGGCCAGGTAGGAGGCCATGTCGCGCATCTCGGCAGTGAGGGTTCGCTTGCGCTTCTTCAGGATCTCCTGCATGGTCTCGGCGGCCATCCGCTGATGCCTCAGCCACTCCGGGGATGCCTGGCGAACTCCGGTCAGCTCGTCCATCGCCGCGGACAGGTCGTTGGTCCGGGCGTGGGCGCGGGCCACGTCCAGGCGGTGGCGGTTCCAGTTCTCGCCGCTCGGCCGCCCGGCGCTCTTCCACGCCTTGGGCGACATGGCGTCCTCGCCGGATTTGCGGACGACGGCGCGGGCGTCTCCCACGACCATGTCGTCTTCCACGCCCTTCATGCCTACGGTCAGCGGCCCGAAGGTAGTCCAGTGCCGGAAGAACGAGCCGGTGTACTCCCGTCCCACAGCAGATGCGGCCGTGTTCGCGACACGGTGGTAATGGTGGGCTTCCTGGGGCCGGTTGTTGCGCCCTGCTGCAGCCGCGGCGCGCAGTGCCAGCCACCCCCATGCCGCGCATTCGTCTGGCGTCGCGCGGGACAGTCTCGGTTCGATCAGGTCGGCAGTCTGAGAGGCAAGCTGTTCGGCTTCGTCCAGACGGCCCTGGCGCAGGAGCAGCCAGCACATCCCAATGACGCCGGATGCCCCAGTGAGTGTGTCCCCGGCCTGGCGTGCGTCGGTGATCGCGCCGGCCAGGGCGGTGTAGGCAAGATCGTACTGCCGCACCTGCGTCAGGTACCGCCCCGCCAACTGCAACGCCTCGGCACGAGCCAGGAGTGCCTGGCCGTGCTCCTCACCATTGTCGAAGTGCGCAACCGTGCTGTTCGCGTCCCGCAAGAGTGCAGGCAGTTGGGATGCGACGCTCTTGTAGCTGTCGGAGTGGTAGAGCACCGCCCCGTCGTGGACGGTACGCCGGAACCGGCGCAGGTTCGGCTCCTCGTCCGCGCTCTCCCCGTCCGAGTCGGTGAGTCCCACTGGTGGTGTTAGGGCCGCGCGGAGCTGGATCAGGTTGACGCGGTTCGGGTCCTCCGAACGACCCACGGGCTCCGGAGCGTCCGGCGCCAGAAGCGTTGCCGTGGTTACGCTCAGCGCGCGGGCGAGAGCGTGAAGGGTTTCCATACGGACCGTGCCGCCCTGCTCGACCTTACGCACCGTCCCCGGCGAGATGCCTGCGGCGTGGGCCAGTTCTTCCTGGCTCATACCGGCCCGACGCCGGTACTTACGGACGTTGTCCGCCAGTTCCGTAGTCATAGCTGACCACCTCCAGCGCCACGGTACGCCGGTCCGACGAGTCAACCGAGGGCTATTTGGCAGATACCCGCCGGAGGCGGTGACCCACCACCGACTTGGTGCCGAACAGGTAGGCGGGGCCCCGGCAAGATCGGGGCCCGAGTGGGAGGGGTCCCTCGTCGGTCGGGCAGCTTCGCCGTACCAGGGTCCCCCGGGGGCCGCCAAGGCTCACCCGCTGACGCTTGCGCTTGGCCTTGGCGGCCCCCGGGGGTTCCTGGTACGCCTCCGGTGACCGGGCGACGAGGGGCCCCTCCCGCGACCCGACCACCCATCACCACGACGGAGCCGCACCCGTAGGTCGGCCTCCTCCACCCTCGGAGAGAGGGCCGGGGCCTGGGGCAGAGCCCCAGAACCATCCACGCTGAAGGCTGTTGCGCGCCCGGACCAGCGGGGCAGCCGGCAAGCGGGGCGGAGACAGGAGCGGGCGGCGGCCCCGAGGGGCCGGAGCGCGCGCGGGCCGCGTCAGCGGGCCGCCTTGATCAAGTAAAGAAACTCTGAACAGCTCACCCACTGGTCAAGCTGCCCGCCCGATGGTCAGGGTCGCTGCTGCCGGCGCTTCTTTCGATTCGGCCAGCGCGGTCTTCAGCTTCTCGCTCGGCGACATGTCCGGCTCGGCATCGTCGTCATGCTGGGGTGGCAGGAACAGGCCGCGTTGGCTCTTCTCCCGCTTGACCTTCCGGCGCTCGCTGTAAAGCCGCTGATGCTCCTCCCGGACCACGTTCCATCGCAGGTCCAGCTCCGCTTCCCGCGCCAGCAGCCCTCGTCGCTGAGGTCGGCGAACTCGGTGGCGGCAGCACGCGCCTCGCGGGCGATCTCATCGCGCAGCAGGTAGTTCGTGATCGTCCCGTGGTGCTTGCCCGGCTCCGGTTCCTGGCGGACGAAAACACCGCGCCCCTTGACCGCGTACACCAGCCCCGCTTGCTTGAGGCTTCGATAGGCGTTCTGGGCGGTGGAGTTGGCGACTTTGAACCGCTCTTGTTAATTCACATTTCCTTTACTCTGACGGTCACCGCCTCTGCCATCTCCGACTTGTCAAGTCCGACAACAAGCTCCACTCTGTCGGAACTTACTGGCATTCGCAGGTAGGATGTGTCGCCAACGACGTCTGAAATCTCGAGCACTCGGGTCGGGCATGCAATAACTCCGGAGAATTTGATCGACTCCTTCTCAATGATTACGCCCCTACCGATTCGCACCCTCACTTCCCCAAAATCGCCGTGTAGAACTGAAACGGTCACACAGGCTTCGTTGGCCGAGACTGGTCGATGGCACGGATCTTGGTCGGGGATATCTCCGTCACCGCCCACCGCTTCGATCTTCAGAATTCCCCATGGCACGTTTGCCAGAAATTCTTCCATCTCCACTCCCTTATTTTCCAAAAATGAGACCGTGAGGAGTATTTCTCCAACTGCATTCGTGTGGACGCGATGCGGCCCGTGCTGCCTGTCGGATCATTGACAGGCAGCACAGGCGGCGCACGGGTCCCTCCGAACCTAGAAGTCCGTGTATGGATTTATCTTATCGCGCTTCATTTGAGCTGCTTTCCTCCCCTGTTCACCGCTGCATGCCAGGCACTGAGGGAGTAGGTGCTGCTCAACGCTTGGGTCTACGAATGTCGAGACTGGCTGATGGTCTTTCACCCAAGTTCCTGATGGGTATCCAGACGCCCTTGTCCCGCATGTATGACACCCATACGCATTTCCATTCACGTTATTCTGGGCGATTTCGGCGTCTGTCCATGAGCGGCCCTGACTGCGTGCTGGAATTGTTCCGCCAGTGTACTCTCCGGGATAGAAGAGCTTGCAGGAATCTCCGTACCCGCCCTTCTTTCCACCAATGTTGTGCACGAGGACCGAAGTCGTTCCTGCGAGCACATACTGAGATTGAACGCGTGGTGTCGTTGGGGGTGACGGCTGGCCGTTGGCTGCGGTATCACCGAAGGTATGCGGTATCCACAAGGGGGCGGGCTGACCGCCGAACGGCAGCAGTTCCGCGAGGAGTTACGGCTGCAGGCGGCCGAGCGGTTCGCCCGGGGCGAGGGCAGTACCGCGATCGCCAGAGATCTGCGGGTCAGTGTCCGTTCGGTACAGCGGTGGCGGCACGCGTGGGCCGAGGGCGGCCCGCGATCCCTGCGGTCGCAAGGGCCGGCGTCACTGCCGAGGCTGAGTGATCAGCAGTTCGCTCAGTTGGAGGCGGAGCTGGCCAAGGGGCCGACCGCGCACGGCTGGGAGGACCAGCGCTGGACGCTGGCCCGGGTCAAGACGGTGATCGGCCGGCGCTTCCATCTGACGTACACGATCCAGGGTGTGCGGAAGCTTTTGGTGCGCAACGGCCAGGTTCCGGCCCGCAGAGCGATGGAGCGGGATGATGACGCGGTCGCGGGGTGGGCCAAGGAGGTGTGGCCCCGCGCGGAAGGCTAGCGGCGGCCCGTGGGGCCTGGCTGGTCTTCGAGGACGAAGCCGGCTTCTCCATGACGCCGCCGCACGCGAAGACATGGTCGCCACGCGGCCGCACCCCGGTGGTCCGGGTCCGCGGCCGTTCCCGCCGCCGGCTCTCCATCGCCGCGCTGACCTGCTACAAACCCGGCCACCGATCGAGGCTGATCTACCGGCCGCGACGGGACGACGGCAACCGTGACGGGCGCAAGAGCTTCTCCTGGCGCGACTACCGGGACCTGCTGATCGCAGCCCAACAGCAGCTCGACGGCCCCCTCGTGCTCATCTGGGACAACCTCAACGTCCACAAAGCCGCAGGTCTACGGGAGTTCGCCGAAACCCGCGACTGGCTGACCATCTACTACCTGCCGCCCTACGCACCCGACCTCAACCCCGTCGAAGGCATCTGGTCCCTCCTACGGCGCGGATGGCTCTCCAACGTCGCTTTCAGCACCCCAGAACACCTCGTCCAGACCGTCCGGCGCGGCCTGCGGCACATCCAGTACCGCAGCCACCTCATAGACGGCTGCCTCACCGAGACCGGCCTGACCATCAGACCCACCTGACCAGCAGCACGACATCCCGAGTTCAACCTCAGTAGCTTATGGATTTTCATCCATTAGGTCTTCGAGACTGTTATGCAAGCGCTCGCTCTGCATTCTGGTGGACGACCAAGCCCGACTGAAATGCACGAGATGCTTGGCATCTGATCGACTGCTCAATCCGAGATCCACAACAGCGCGAATGCACTCGACTTGCGATAGGCCCGCCTCCTTCAACTTGATCAGGATGGCTTCACGGCCAGCACCGTCTTCAAAGTCCCCGCGCGCTGAGCTCAGCGCACTTAGGTATCTATCCATGCAGATACTCTTCCCATCGTTTGGTGAGCTTTCGCTAGCATCCCTTAGGAAGGTCGATATTCCATTTTCCCGACTTACCATTCTCCGGACCTGAGCTTGTGCGAAGCCAATTGACCTCAAGCTTCCCAAATCCCTGGGCTGCAGCCGCTTCTATGATATTTCTCTTAAGAGCCAAGAAATCACTTGCACCGACAGAGCCTCGGGGAAGATCGCCGTCCGCTCCATAGATAGCCACATTATCTAGTACGAGCTTATTTCCATCGATTTCGACGAAGGCTCCGACGTCTATGTTCCCCTGGGCTGTGTTCAGCACCGTATGAAAGTAGGATCCGCCTCTAAAGTCATCGATAGATGCGTTACCCGAGCTGTTGTGCACGAGTACTGGTGTGCTGCCTGCGAGGACATAGTACGTGTGCAGGTCTGCGACCGTCAGGTTGTAGACCTTGGCTACCTGGGCCCAGTTCTTTACGTCGGCTACGCGCTCAAGCTTTCCGGCACTCGTACGAAGGTGCTGACCTGCACGAAGATCTTCGGCATCGACCCATTGCCTGAGCTCCGCCACCCAGAAGGGATGGCCGGCTGTGGCTGTGATTGACGCTGCTTCGGAGTTTCCATTGGGGTCAAAGGTGACTCTTACGAGGGTCTTGGGGCCCTGCCCAAGGATCTCTGCCGTTACGGTCTTCGCTATGGTTTCGCCGGTTTCTGGGTCCGTGGCCAGAACCTTGTCGCCGACTTCAACATCGGCAATCGCTTTGCGTGTCCCGTCAGCCATGAGAACGCTGGTGTCGGGCAGGAAGCTGTTGCACTTGCCGCGCTTCGCCATTTTGGCGATCTTGGCGATCTTGGCGATTTTTCCAACCGGAATGAGCCCTGCGACCGTCCAGACGCAAGAACTGGCGCTCCCTCCGACGCAACGCATTGCGTCTCGGACACCGATGAGCTCGAGAAAGTCCTCGGTTGGGCTAATCCACCCGAGATCATGAGCTGCCTTGCAGAAATCAGTACCGCTATCGGACGAGCACTTATTCTGAGCCCATTTCACAATCAGTTCGCTGTACGAAGCAGGCTTGCCGTAAGAATACCCGCTGTAGTAGAGCTCGGCTTTGGTAGGAATCGGCTCACCGCCAACCACCGGCCGTTCGTCAGAGCCGTTCGCGGAGCCGGAATTATCGCCTGTGGGATTCGCTGACCCGCTCCCGCCACTGCTGCCAGTAGCTTTATCCTTGTATTCCCAGCCGTCATCGGTCTTTGTGTAGCTACCGGTATCCGCGGAGCACTGGTGGGCTCCGCCACAGGCACCGTCGGGACGTAGACCGCTCGGGTCGGAGAGTGTGGCGGGATTGTTGTTGGCGTAGGTGTAGCCGTGCATCTGCTGGGGGTCGGACAGGTCGAGGATCGGGTCCACGGATATGAACCGGCCTGTGTCCGGGTCGTATTCGCGGGCGCCGAGGTGAGTCAAGCCAGTTGTTTTGGTGTCGTCGGTGCCGCCGACGAAGCCCTTGGTGCCCGGCCAGTTGGTTGGCGTCTGGCCACGTATTTCACCGAAGGGGAGGGTGCGGCGTTGCGTGATGGAGAGGTTGTTTGCCTGGATGGCGAGTTCGCCGGTGCCATGGTGATCGGCGATGGTGAAGGCGAAGGAGCCGTCGTCGCTGCGTATGGCCGTGTGACCGCCGCCGAGGCTGACGTAGCGAGTGGCTTTGGCCTGGTCGGCCCCTGTGGCAAGGGTGACCTCGGTGTGCCCCAGGTGAAGCGTGGTTTCGGTGGGTGTGCGGCTGATCAGCCGATTGCCGGAGGTGTCATACAGATAGCTGGTGGTTTTGCCGTTCTCGGTGACCGTGGCGAGGTGGTTCTCGGCGTCCCAGGTCAGCTCCTGTTCTGGGCGGGTGGTTGTGTTGCCGGCCGGATCGTACACGTACGACTCGGTGCTGGTTCCGGTGGAGTCCGTCGTGGTTCGT
>NZ_CP108511.1 GCF_035917275.1 Streptomyces sp. NBC_01237
GTTCCATAGCGCTGCGCGCTATGCCAGTGATCCACGCTGCGCTTCGCTCCGCGTGATCGAGGAGCGCTCCGCGCTCCTCGGCGCCGGCTTCGCCTGCGCGGGCCCTTCGCTTCGCTCTTGGCCCTGAATGGAAGGGCTGGTCCCTTCGCTTCGCTTCGGGATTGGGAGGCCGCGAAGCGGTCCGTCAAGGGCCGTCCGCTTCGCTTCCGGGCCTTCCCCCGCTGTCTCGGGTGCTTCATTCTGAGGGGTAGCTGAACTCTGGAATGAACATGCATCCCCTCCAGATGATGCATGTACCTTTGGCGGAACCGCCCTATACCCCTGGGGGACCACGAGGGTTGCACACATCCCTTTTCGTTGCTGCGAAATTCAGCAGCCCGCCCCCGGCACCCGCAGACCGCTGCCTCGCGCGTAGGTCTACGGGGTAGCGGATGCGTTGGGTGCGGCTTACTTATATATGGCGTTCGGTAATGATCTGCCGCCCCTCGGCCCGGAAGGGCGCCGAGTGCCGCGTTTCCGCAGGTCAAAGCCCCGCGTCCCGCCATATCCCGCTGGGCAACCGGGCCAAGGTTATCCACAGGGGCGTAAATGATCTTGTGGAGTCGCAGGTCAGGGCGCTACGCGCGTTCGGTAGTCGTGTGCCGCCCCTGCTGGAGCGTATCGGTCCATTTCGGATTCGTAGTACTGGTTATCCACAGAGGGCAACCTAAGATAAATCGAACACCCGTTCACCCCGGCAGGTGATTACCGAATCAAGTGGCCCGCGCTCTTTCGGCACGGTAGCCCTGAGGGCGCACAGGAAGGGCGGGCCGGAGCCAGTGACGCGCCTTTGGTCGCGGGGCGCAGGGGAACGCCCCAGAAGGGCGCGCAGGTGCCTTCCTGAGGCTGCGGCTGCTACTGCGCCCATCCGGAGGGTGCGGTCGGCACTCAGACAGCCTCCGGCATGCGATCCGGCACCCTGCACTCTGGTGCCTTCACGGCCTGGTCCTCGCGCACGAAAGCCGCCGCGGGTGGCACCCGGAGCAGTCGGCGCCGGGGCGGCACGGCGAACCAGAGGGCGGCACTCGCGGGTTCGCCGGGTGGCACCGGAACGGAACGGAAAACACGCCCCGGCATGCCGAATTGCCCGCGCCCGAGGGGCGCGAGCTGAATTCGGCAATTCAATTCAGAAAAGCGAGATCAATTCAAAATGCGGGGGTCAATGCGCGTGCACAACTGTCGCACATGATGCCCTCCGGCATCCGGGCATCGTCGTGCGGTCGCTCGCAGGTGAGGCAGAGCGCGCGCCGCCCGATCACTCCGATGACCTCGCCCATTGACGGGGTGTACGTGGACGTCGGGGGCGGCAGGAGACTGATCAGCAGTGCGTACGCGTCCGTGATGCCGTGGTGGGGACGGATGTCCCGCCGGGCGATCATCCGCCGGAGAACATCGCGCGGATACCGCCCGTACTCCATGTGCCCCGCCACCCGGCGAATCAGCGCCCGACGGTCGGACGGCACCACCTTGCTCCCCACCGCCCACGGCGCCACTTCCGTCAGCAGCTCGTGCGCCGCGTCCTCGAACCACCTCGCGCCGGGCAACTGCTGGCCCGCCGTCAGCAGCTCATCGAAAACGCTGTCAGACAGGAGCACGTACCGGTCCGGGCGGGACCCGCCCCACTGCCCGCCATCGGCCCGGAACGAGTCCGGCTCCCTGCGTAGAACCTTGCCCTCCTCCAGGTGGCCGACGTGCACTCCCCACGTCTTGGGCGTCATCTGGGCGTATCGGGCCAGCTCGGCGGCGGTGATCCCCCGCGTCGTCCAGTCGGCCCCCGCCAGCTCCGCAACCACGGTCAGCACGCGGCGGCACGTGTCGCACGTCAGCTTGACGGTTGCGGCCCACCGGCCCGGCGTCGTCGGCGGTGCCGGCGCAGGAACAACAGGGTGGAGCGGCGTGCGCCGGTCTACGTCGACGTTGCCATCCCGCACCATCACGGACAGGTGGACACGTTGGGTGCGCGGGGCGATTCCGACCGCGGACGCGATCATCCCGATGGTGATCTCATCGCCGCGAACGTCGGCTTCCCAGAGCTTGCGCAGGTAGTCCCATGTGTTCCGGCAGTGAGTGCAACGGGATGGCGACTTGAGGTGCTGCATTGGGCCCTTTCCGGCCCGCGTACGGGCCATGGCCCGATGCCGTGGTGGTAGAGGAGCGCTCAACCCTCTACACTCGATATCGAGCCTTGCGTGGCTGCGCAGTACCCGCCTACCGGATTTCGACCCCTCACTGGTTTCGACGCCAGAGAGGGTCCGGGACGCGGGTTTTGCGCTTTCTTGGATGATCTTGCAGTGAGAGCGTACGGCTAGACCAGCACAGTTTGCACGCCGCCGATGGCAGCGGCTCGGCGGTGCGCGGGCAGGCGAGATACGGCGTGGTCGGCCCCGGCCAGCAGATCCAACGGCGAGATGCCGTAGTGGGCCGACAAGCGATCCAGGTCCGTGAAGGACCATGCGGCCAACCCGGACTGCTTGCGGCTGATCTGAGCCTGGTTGAGCCGCAGACCGGCGCCGAGCGTCCGCTGATCCTCACCAGTCGCATACATCAGTGCCGCCACGGTTACTCGTAGATGCTGCTCTGTACTGGGCATATGCGTAATCCTCATCGGGGATGCGCTGAAGGGGTGGGAGGCGCGCCGATGTAACCGAAGATCGGCTGACCGGATCTCGCGGAGCGAGCAGGAGGGCATGAGTGAGGGGCCCCTCATCCGGGCTGAACCGGCTCGGTAGGCCATGCTGCGCTACTGGCCCGCTTCAGCTCTGAGACCATTTCCACGCGGTCGGCCGGGATCACTCGTACGGTGACTTCGATGACTTCTTGAGTCATGGCGGACGTGCCGAGGAGCGCCATTTCGAAGACGGGCATCTCCGGGGAGATCTCCAGGAGGCGGGCTTCTTCTCGATCGGGTAGACGGGCCCGGGTGTGCTCGGTCCACGCCAGCGGGCCATGTCCCGCCTCTTCCAAACGATCGATGTACCCACCCGGACCCGTGCTCGGGTCGGCTACCTGTGGGGCATCCCGTACAGCCGTGGGGCTGATCCAGGTATCGACCAGCTGAAACGGCACCTCCCCCTCCGGGGACGTCACGCGCCGCCGCCGCAGGGTGGGCAGGCCGGCGTCCACGCCGAGGATCTCGGCGATCCGGGCCGATGCTGGGACGTACTCGCGGAACGGGCGTCCGTGGACCTGCCATGGCTCATCCGGCCGGGATGCCGCAGGGAAGATATAGCCGCGGTGAGGGTCGCGCGCCACGAGCAGACCCCGGGTGATCCTGCGCCGCTCGCGTGTCCAGTCGAGTACGACGATTCCAGTTCGCTTGATCGGTCGGACAAGTCCTTCCCGCTCAAGGACAGCGATGGCCTGAGAGACGACGCCGCGCCCGACACCATACGTAGTCGTCATGTCGCTGTACTTCGGCAGTGTGGCGCCGGGTGGGTACTCCCCTGTGTGGATACGTTCCCGCAGGTCACGGGCCACTTCGTCATAGCGTGCCATCGATTAGACCTCCATTCTCTGAGTAACGGTACTCATCCTCTCATGCCCAACAGTACCGGTACTGTTGACAACTGGGCTAGATCTGGGCAGAGTTTGAGTACCGGTACTGCTCAAGCGGTCCCGGGGGTCCGACCTGCAAATGCAGCGGCCCGGCCGGGGGTGCCACCCCGGCCGGACCTGTCGGACCAATCGACTGAGGCGAGGACCGACATGGTGATTGTGGCTGAGCAGGTGCGGGCGCGGGTGTTACGGGCGGACCTGAAGGAGAAGGCGGAGCGGTGGGAGCGCGAGGACACCGCGCGTGGCCCGGAGCCGGAGCCGGAGGCGGGTCGTCAGTCGTCAGCGGCGCGGCCGGCGGACGGTCCGGCGCGGGAACTGCTGGGCGAGTGGTTCGCGTTGCACGCGCCGATGGTGCTGCGTGTCGTGGGGCGTGCGGTGCGGCGTGAAGATGCGCACCTGGTCGAGGACCTTGCGCAGGACGTGTGGGTCGAGGCGTGGCAGTACCTGCTTCGCGGTAACGAGGTGGCGCGTCCGGTGGGGTTGCTGGCGGTGATGGCCCGCTCCCGGGTGTCGGCGCACTACCGCTCCGCACGGGTCCGCCGGGAGTCGGCCACCGACTTCCAGGTGACCGAGCTGGCGGTTGACCGGCTGGTGTCGTGGATCGGGGCGGTGGCCTGATGGCGCACGGACAGATGCGCGTGCTCCTGGTCGACCGGCTCGCCGGAGCGGTGACGCGGGTGGCCCGGGTGGCGGGTCTCGCGGTGCGGCTGGCGACGGCGACCCGGATGGGTCCGACCGACCTCTACGCCGCTCTGGCGACCGCCCGGTTCATGGCGGCGCACGAGCTGATCGAGCGGACCGCCGACGCGGTCCAGGACGACGACGAGGTGGACGTCGTCCACCTCTCCCAGCCGCTGTGGTTCGGCGGCACGACGCTCTTCGAGGAGAAGTGATGGCGAACAGCAGCGGTTGGGTGCACGACCCGGAGGCCGGTGTCGATGTGAATCTGGGGCGCAGGCGGCCCCCGGCGGCGGCGGATGCCGACGTCTACAACTGGGCTGATGACCTGTTCGGCGGGCCGTCGACTCCGGTCGTGCCGCCGATGCCGTCGGTTCCGCCGACCGTGCCCGCCCCGGCTCCGGCTCCGGCGGCCGGGCCGTTCGGTGGTGGTGGCGGCCGGGCCGCGAGTGCGGCCGGTGCGGCGGTCGGCGGGTTCGTCGGTGGTCTCGGCAGCACGATCATCCCGCCCGTCACGGTCAATCTGGGCGGTGGCGGTGGCGGCGGCGGTGGTGGCGGCGGCCGGGGCGGGAACGGCGGGAGTGTGGCCGGTCCCGGTGCGTCGGACGACCGGCACCAGGGCGACCGGATGATCTACCTGATCGAGCGGATCGAGATCAAGTCCGACAAGGACATCCTGGCGATGGCCAAGGCCATCAACCACTTGGGCCGGGAGCTCCACCTGATCCTGGGGATGCGGGCCGAGGAGATCAACGGCGTCCTGTCGACGTACAAGGGCAAGTGGTACACCTTCGGCGCCTCCAGCAAGATCAAGGCCCGTCTGGTCTCCGCGCACCTGAAGGTGTCGGCGGAGGCGGCGAAGGCGCTGGGCGTCGGCGCGCTGAAGATGGCCCACGCGTTCGACCGGCATTTCGTCAAGCCGGAGCGTGAGGCCAAGGAGCGCCGGAACGGCAAGAAGGCGCAGAAGAAGAGCTTCACGATCGGGGACCAGTCATGAGGCGCAAGGAGGCCGCCGCGGCGGCCCCGGTGAACACGGTGGGCTCGGGTCTCGCGCTGGCAGGGAAGGCGATCACCGGGTACGTCGTCGCGAAGTCGCTGCCGTACGCGGCACCGTGGATCGGGGCGGCGACGCTCCCCCCGGCGGCGGGTCTGGCGACGAACCTGTTGTGGGGCGGCGACCCGATGTCGGCCGGTCTCGCGTCGGCCGGTCTCGCGATCGGCGGCGCGGCCCTGGCCGGCCTGACCTACAAGGCCACCCCCGGCACCAGCAAGTTCGCCCGCTACCGCCGTATCCAGGCGACCACATCGGTCGCGGCCGGGATGGGCTGGCTGACGGCGGCCACGGCAGTCGGGCCGGTCGGTCACCCCATGGTCGACCTGTGGCTGTTCGGCGGCGGTCTGTTCGCCGCCTCCTGGAATCTCCGCCAGCTGGTGCGCAACGGTGCGGCCGGTGAGGTCGAGGAGGAGGGCACCGGCGGCGGTCTGGGCAAGCTCGCTGCGGCGATCGGCTGGGAGAAGGTCCGCGTCAAGGACGCGAAGGGCAGCGGCAAGGGCACGGTCTCCGCGACGGTGGCGGTCGAGCCGGGCGGCACGATGGAGGCGGTCCAGGCGACCACCGGCCGCGTCGCCGCCGCTCTCCAGGTCCCGCCGTCCGGCGTCATCGTCACCCCGGACCCCGAGGACGCGTCCCAGGGCACGCTCTCCCTGCGCGTCGCCGACCTGCTCAAGGACGGCGTTCCGTTCGCGATGCCCCGTGCGCTGGGGCTGCTTCCCACGGAGGACATCCCGGTCGGCCTCTACGCGGACGGCGAGGTGTGGGCACTCAACCCCTTCAGCGCGGCGATCCTCCAGCACCTTCTGGTGATGGGCGTGACCGGCGCGGGCAAGTCGGAGTTCCTGCGCTCGCTGGTGGCGCATCTGGCGACCCGCCGGAAGATGTCGATCTTCCTTGTCGACCTGGCCAAGGGTCGGCAGACCGTGGGGCACATCGCGGACGGCCTGGACTGGCTGATCCAGGACGCGAAGGAGGCGAAGCGGCTGCTGCGCTCGCTCCCGGGCGCGATCAAGGCGCGCGGCGACGTCCTGGCCTCGGAGGGGCTGGACCAGTGGACCCCCGCCTCCAGCCTGAACGCGGTCGTGGTGTGGATCGAGGAGGCGGCCGACGTCGCGGACTTCGAGGAGCTGGAAGAGATCGCCCGCAAGGCCCGCTCGGTGGGGATCTGGCTGGGTATCAGCCTCCAGCGCGCCACCTGGACCAACGTCAGCACCGACGTCCGCGCCAACCTCCAGGCCACCGTCTGCTTCGGCGTGAACGAAGCGGCCGACGCGGGGTTCTGCCTCCCGGACTCGGTGACCGGTGCCGGAGCGGTTCCCGCGTGGGGCTCGGACCGGCCCGGCTACGCCTTCTCCACCGGGATGGGCCAGCCCCAGCCCCGGTGGACCACAGAGGTCCGCTCCGGCCTGACCGACCGGCAGGTGCTCGCCGACCTGGTGACCGCCGCCGCCGTGGTCCGGGACCCGCTGGACGAGACGACCGCGACCGCGCTGGGCCAGGCATACGCCCAGCGCACCCACCGGGGCACCAACCGCCTCACCCCCGGCGTCGCCCAGGCCGTCCCCGGCGCCGTCCCCGCACAGGCCCCCGCCCCCGCCGCCATCCCGGCACAGGCACCTGCCCACGACCAGGAGACCGACGACATGGCCGAGGACATGACCGCCCAGAAGGCCGCCGCCGTCGCCGAACTCCAGGAGGCGTACGACGAGGTGATGGGCGCGATCCCCGCCGACCCGGAGCCCACCGCCGACTACGCCTCGCTGCGCCTGGAGGACGACGTCCCCGACCCGGACCCCGACTCGGACATGGAGTTCGAGGCCCCCACCCCCGTCTCGAAGGAAGAGGCCCGGCACATCCTCTACATCGAGATCGACGGCTGGGTGCGCTCCGGCCGCCTGGAGTTCGAGCCTGCGGACCTGATCCCCGCCACCACGGCCGCCGGCCGCAAGCGCCCCTGGATGCAGGGCGAACTCAAAAAATTGGTCGAGACGGGACTCATCCACCGCGACTCCCACGGCTCGTACTCCATCGTCGCGTCCCCGCTCCAGCCCGCATAGCCGTCACGGACTGTGACGGTCTGACAGTCACAGTCGGGCCTGACTTCTGACAGTCAGGCCCGCCGGGGCCTATAGGGAAGTCACGGTTTTCCCACGTGAAAGGCCCTGACATCGCTCTCTGACTGTCAAAAACCCCCTCTGACATTCCGCCTGACAGTTACTCAAAGTGATCGAGGAAACGTGTTCAAAGGAAGCGCCGAAGAGCTGCGCCGCATGGAGCGCGAAGCGGCCGACCTGGCCGTCGAGGTGGCCCGGCTGCTCACCCGGATCGAGGTCCTGACCGGTGAGGGGACCGTGCGCGGCACGGTCGCCGGACCCGGGTTCGAGATCCGCCGTACCGGCACCAAGTGGACCGTACGGACCTGAGGAGACGACGACATGAACCAGCAGAACCCCATCGCCCAACCCCCGGCCCCGTCGTACGCCGTGCCCGCCCCGGCTCCGCTCGCCGGTCCCGTGCAGCTGCACGGCGAGCGCCGCCAGGAGCACCAGGACGTCATCGTGTGGGTGCCGGACGGCTACGGGCGGATGGTGCCCGTCAGCCGGTCGCAGGCTGACGCGATGCTCGCGATGGTGCCCGCGACCCGCCCCCGCGACCTGTCCCCCCAGCCGCTCCTGGACCCCCGCGCCCAGACCGTTCTCGCGGCCGGCCTCGGGACCGGAGCCGCGGCGGCCGGTGTCGGCTACGGGCTCGGCCAGGCCCTCGCGCCGGTCGTCGCGGTCGCCTCCAGCGGCGGCCTGTGGGCGATCGCGCTGGTCGTCGTGTTCGCCGCCGCCGCCCGCCGCAGCCCCTCCCACACCACCTACACCACCCACAACCACGTCTCGGCCCGCTGGGGCGGCAAGGCCACCACCAGCACACGAAACGGCAGGTGAGAGGACGTGACGCGCTACCAGGGCACGCTGCCGACCGCGCTCCTGCGCGACGACGTGATCCGCCCCACCGAGTACACCCGCTGGGCCCACGCCCACACCCGGTTCGCCCGCCGGGAGAAGGACGCCGCGATCCTCCAGAACCTGCTGGAGACGATCCCCCACCAGGGCCTGCGCACCCCGATCGTCCTCGGTGTCAGCGACCGGCACGGCGACGTGTACGTGGCCGACGGACACCACCGCGCCGTCGCCCTCCGGGTCCTGCGCGCCCCGCGCTTCCCGTTCCACTGGTACTGGATCAAGAACGTCGGCGTCCGCATCGAGGACCGGCCCTTCCCCTACTACCTCCTGGAAGAGCGCCGCTGACGGCTGCCCGTCCACCCCGCGCGGCCGGTGCCGCGCGGAGCGGGCGGGGAGCCGGAAAGCCCGCTCCAGCCCACGTTCAGGAAGGCCAGACATGGCAGCCAGCCGTCACCACCGTACCGACCAGACCCCCGACCAGATCCGCCAGGACATCAAGAACGACATCGCGGCCAGCCGCCGCGAACAGCGCGAGCTTCAGGCCGCCGGGAACCACCGTGCGGGCGAGGCCATGCGGCAGGAGACCGACCGGTTCGTGGATGAACTCAGCGACCTCAACGCCGGGCGCTGGACGCCCCAGCACGCCGCCTGACGGCTGCCCGATCCGCCCGAGTGAGACGGGCGGTGAGGGGAGCCGTCAGACGACGGCCCCACATGCACACCCCTGGAGGACACATGGGCACCTACGTGATCCGACCCGGCACCTACCCCCAGCTCCCGCCCGGCCTCTACCGGTGGACGGCGGTCGTCGCCGTCGACGGCACCGCCCGCGCCGCCGCCGTACAGGCCGTCGAGCGCTACGGCGAAACCCGCATCGAGTACGCGCAGTCGGCCATGCCGCTCGCGGCCGAGGTGCTGGCCGACATCCGCCACGAGCCCGGCATGAGTCAGGCCGCGCTTATTCAGCTGAGGCTCCACCGCTCCTGACCCCGCCGGGCGGCCGACTCACTGTGCAGGCGACCGGCCGCCCCGCGGGTCCCATCCCTCACGAGACAGGACCCCGATCATGGCACTCCGCAAGGCCAACGAACAGTCGAAGCAGGCCGCCGAGAAGGCCGCTGCGAAGGGCGGCCGGTCATGAGCAACGACGAGAAGAACGACGAGAAGCAGGCAGCCGACGCCCTCGCCCAGCAGCGCATCGCCGAGGCCACAGCAGCCGCAGAGGCCGCCGCCGCCGCCCGTGCGGCGACCGAGGCCGCCCAGCGCCGCTGACACCCCTCACCGCGCCCCGGGCGGACACCCGCCCGGGGCGCCCCACCGTGACACCCCCTCGCCGCCGCTGCGCATGCTTGGAATCCCGCAACGCAACTTGTAAATCAACTTGTAGTTGAGTTCCAAGTGTGCAATGGTCGGTGTGCGCCCGCCGGACAACCTCCGGAGCGACGCCCCGGAGCCCGATTCGACCCGGCTCCCGGACGCTCAGAATCTCTCGACAACCCCAAGGAACCGCCATGCACGCTGACATCACCACCCCCGAGGGCAGGGCCAAACTCGCGCAGGTCTACAACGACGCCGCCAAGATCGCGGAGGGGTGCGCCCGTCTCCGCGACCAGGACGCGGCTGCTGTGGGCATCACTCCCGAGGCGCTGGAGCGGGCGATCCTGGCGGCGCGTGAGCTTCGCTTCCGGGTCGACATCCGCAGGGAGGCGGCCCGGATCATCGCGGCCGGAGAGCAGCCGACCCCTCCCCCGGCCGACGGCGACGCCTTCGACGCCGGGCACTACGCCGCGTGCGTGGTGGACTCGCTCCGCGCCGCCGCCGTCGCGGACACCGCCGCGCAGGACGGCGAACGCGTCGCCGCCGACCCCGCGACACCCCCGACCCTCCGTCAGCAGGCCGCCGTCGCCGCCCAGTACGCCCGGCAGCACGCGCAGGAGTACCGGGCGGAGGCTCACACCTTCGGGCGAGGCGAGATCCCCGACCGCTACATGTCCACCTGATCTGAGACCAGTTCCGGGACCGGCCCCCGCCGGTCCCGGACGCCCGAACACATTTCAGGAGCCGCGCCCAGCATTTCAGGAGCCGCGTCCAGCATTTCAGGCGCGGCCCGGCAGTGGGGCAAAGTAGCCCCCAGGCACACACGAGGAGAGCAGTGACCACCATCGCAGAGGCCCAGGCCGTACGCCGGACCCCACCCCCGACCGCCCCCGACCCGACCACAACCCCCGCTCCGGGTGAGCCCGATGACGCCGTTTCGGCGACCGCTCCGGACCTTTCGGCGGTGCCGGTCCCGGATTCGGCAGACGGCACCCCTGTTGCGGCGGAGGCGCCGCCGGTTGCGGACGGCGGAGCCAAGAAGGCGTCGAAGCGGGGAGGCGGGCGGCACCTCTGGCTGATGATCCCTCTCGCGTGCGTCGCGGTGCTGTCCGGCATGGGGGCCGCAGCGATCGGTTTCGCCTTGTCCTACGGGGCGTTGCGGTCGGCTGCTGTCGGCTGGGGGTTCGATGCGGGGTGGGAGAGCTACGCGTTCCCGTTCGCCCTCGACGGGCTGATCATCGCCCTGTACACGATCGATCTGGTACTGGCGTGGCGGGGGATGGCGCGCCCGTGGGTTCGGATGTCGGCGCACGCACTCACCGCCGTGACGATCATCCTCAACATGGCGTCGGCCGCCGGATCGGCGCCCGGCTCACCTGGACTGGCGGACGCTCTCTGGGAGCATCCTGCGCGGCTGCTGGCTCACGCGGGGATGCCGATCGCGTACGTGCTGCTGACGGAGGCGGCGCGCTGGGCGATCGTGCGGGCTGCCCAGCTTGAGGCCGGCGCCTATGACGGCGACCGGCTCACCCTGGCCGATTGGGTGCTGCGTCTGCCGACCACGTGGAACATTTTCCGGCACGCCAAGACATGGCCGTCCACCTACTCGGAGGCCCGCAAGCACGTCCGCGACCTGGCGGTCTACCGCATCTGGCTGGAGCACCGCGAGGAGATTGAGGATGGTCTCGCCGCGGATCGGGTGGGTGTCCTGGATCGCATGCCCGAGCTGCTGGCCCCCTACGGTGTCAGCGTCAAGGACGCCCGCGCCCTTCCGGACCTGATGCAGGAGCGGGAGCGGCAGCGCAAGGAACGCGCGGACCGGGCCGAGAAGGACCGCAAGGACCGGGTGGAGCGACAGCGCCTGGAGGACGCGCGCAGGGACGCGGTCCAGGCGCGCGAGGATGCGCGGGAGCAGCAGCGGCAGGCGCGCGAGGACGCGCACAGGGAACGCCTCGCGGTCCTGGCAGCCGAGGCGGAGGAAACCCGCCGTGCCGGTGAGTTGGCGGTGCTCCGCGCCCAGACCGCCGGGGCGACCCGGGCGGCCGAGGCCGAGGCCGAGGGGACGGGCGCGGCTGCCGAACTGGAGGCGCGGGCGGCGCTCGCTGCGGTCAAGCGGGCGGCGACGGAGGAAGAGCGCCTTGCCGCCATGGAGGAGGCCGCCGAAGAGACCGCGCGCACCGTCGAAGCGAGGGCGCGGGCCGCCGCAAGCAAGGCCGCGCTCCTCGTAAGCGAGCGCACGGCCGCCGAAGAGACCGCACGGATCGCGAAGGCGCGGGCAGGGGAGGAGTGCGCGAAGGCTGAGGAGAAGGAGGCCGAAGCGCGGGCCGCTCAGGCTGAGGCGGAGGCCGCCGAACATCTGCGCGCGGCTGCCGAAATCGCGGAGCTGGCCGCTGCAAGCGAGCGCACCGCCGCCGAAATCGCGGAACTGGCTGCCGAAACGCGGGCGCGTGCCGCGTCCGCTGAGGCGCTGTCCGACCTGTCGCAGGTGCAGATCAAGGAAAGGGTCGTCGCGCGGCTGCTGCTGACCAATCCTCACGCGGACGGCGCCGCCATCGCGGAGCGGCTTGGCGGGGCGTCCGCTTCCACCGCCAGCACCTACCGCAAGGCTGCTGAAGGGCTCATTGCTCAGGGTTACCCGGACCACGACCCCGACCTGTCGGCCCCGTGGTTCGCGGACACCGCTGCCACGGTCATCCCCGGCCAGACTGAGATCACCGTCTGACCGGTCGACGGATGCGAGAGGCCCGGGGCGCGGCAATCGCCCCGGGCCTCTCTCTGTTCTACCCCGGACCGCGAGGGCGCGCGTACCTCATAGGTCATAGGCCCGTCAGGGCGTTACCCGCCGGACGTGTCGCCCGTTGAGAGGGCATGCGAAAGATCATCATCACAATGGCTGTCGGCGCCGCGCTCGCCGCGACCGTACCGGCTCACGCAAGCGGCTCCGGACAGAGCGGGCCCGTGGGTATCGGTGTCATCGGCACCGCGCTGCATGTCCGGGAGGTGCGCGCCACTCTCGACGGATGGCACGCGGGGGAGCGTGCCCGTGTCTCCCTGTGGAGGGGGGGCTCGCGGGTCAAGACCGTGACCAAGTGGAAGGACACGTCCTCGAAGCAGGCCGCAGGACTCAAGTACGAGATTGCGACGTGGCGGATCAACCGGCGGTTCCCTGACGGGTCGCAGCTGTGCGTGAACTTCCAGGGGCGTGACCAGCGGGCATGCGCCACCATCCATAGCTGACGGACCCCCAGCCCGACGTCAACCGCATCGGCCCCGCCCTCGTGGCGGGGCCGATGCGCGTTCGGTGTCGAAAATTTTCGACACCGTCATGCCGGCCGGACGGCGCCCCCGTGGGACGATGCTGCTGAGCCAAGCCAAAGCAGAGGAACCAGAAATGCTGGTAGACGACGAAGTGCCGCTGTTCGACCGGTCGGCACTGTCCCGTACCTACGTCTTCGGGAACGGCAAAGGAGGTGTCGGGAAGACCACGTTGACCAGCAACATAGGGGGACTTGCCGCTGAGGCCACCCCGGACGCATCCGTACTGCTGGTGGACGTGAACGGCCAGGGCAACATCGGCCGGGATCTCGGCTACCGCAAGACCGGCCGGGACGATGAGGGTGAAGCGATGTACGAGGCGCTGCGCCACGGCACCCCGCTTGTCCCCATCAAGGACGTCCGACCCGGGCTTGATGTCGTGGTCGGTGGTCGGCACGTCAGTGCTGTGCCGGACATGCTCCAGTCGACGTACCGCCTCGCTCAGCGGCGGCAGGCGCTCGCCCTCGCGATCTCCCTTGCGCCGATCGCCGGTCAGTACGACCTGATCGGCATCGACTCGGCGCCGGAGAATCCGCCCCTCCAGCAACTCGCGCTCGCTGCCGCGCGGTGGCTGATCGCTCCCACCCGGACCGACCGCGCGTCGATCAATGACGGACTCGGCAGCATCGCGCTCCAATTCGATCTGGTGCGGCGCACGGTGAACCCGGATCTCGAACTGCTCGGTGTCGTGCTCTTCGGTAGCGGGCAGGGGTCGACGTCGATCCGCCGTCGCGCTCTCAAGTGGATCGCTGAAGAGCTGGAGACGGACGAGTCGATCGTCTTCGAGACGTTCATCCGATACGCCGAGGGTGTGGGGGTGGACGCGCGGGCGCGCGGCATGCTCGCCCACGAGTTGGAGCGGGCCGTCGCTGACAATCCGCGGTTCTGGGACATCAAGGCGGGCCGCGCCACCAGTGACCACGTCGTGTCGGCTACCTCCGGATCGGTAGCCGAAGACCTGTCAGATCTCGCCCGCGAGGTCTTCCTCCGAGCCGCTGAATGGGACCGTGCCGCATGACCACCGTTGACAGCACCGCAGCCGCCGAGTCCACGGGGGCTCTCCTGGGAACCAAGGGGCGGGCGGCGGGGCTTGCCGGGCTGATGCCGCGCCGTGACGGCCAGGCTCCGGCCGGCTCCGGAACCAGGGCCGCCGAAGTGGTGCCGCCGCCGCCCGACCCGTTCGCGCCTGCCCCGCTGGACCGGGCGGCCGTGACCGGGTCCCCGGAGGAGCGTCTCGCCATCGTGGAGCGCGCTCTCCGCGCTGCCAAGCTCACCGAAATGGAGAGCGTCCGCGCGGCCCGGGTGCGCGGACGCATCGAGGCCGGGACCGCCCTCCAGTTCTTCGTAGAGGACCAACTGCACCTGGTGGCCGGGTACACGTCGCTGGACGCGTACGCCGCCGCCGTCCTCCAGATGGACCGCAGCGCGGTGTACGAGTACATCAAGGACGCGAAGCGGCTGGTCCTGGTCGCGCCCGTCGTCAAGGCCCTGGAGCGCCCGCTCGTGCCGTCACAGGCCAAGGTCCTCGCTCCCATCGTGGAGACCCACGGAGAGGCCAGGGCGCGGGACGTGGTGACGGAAGCACTGGACACGGGCAAGATCACCGTCGCCTCGCTGCGGGCCGCCGCGAAGAAACTCGGTCTCAACGCGACGGACGCGGAGGACGAGAAGGACGGGCCGAACGGGGAGACCCCGAAGGCCGGTCAGCCTGACGTCCTGGACGTGATCGAGGCCGCGCTCCTGAGGCTCCGCGAGATTCGCGGAGCCCTCGACAAACCGGCCTTCCGCGCGGCATGGCTGGACGTGACGGAGACGGAGACGGAGACGGAGACGGCAGAGGGGGAAGACGGCGAGCGCCGCGCACGCCTCGCACAGCTTCGCGCCGCCGTGGCCGCCGAGGCGCGCGCCATCCTCAATGCAGCCCGCTGGGAGCCGCCGAAGACCGGCTGACCGTACGCAGAAGGAAGGGGGCCCCGCCAGCGTGGCGGGGCCCCGTTCTGTGTGCGGGTTGATGTCTCAGCGCCCCCAGGCGTTCCGGCACAGAGCGGCCAGGGACGGAGAGGTGACTCCCTGCGCGGCCCGGCACACCGACCGCATGCCCCCGGACGGGACCCGGGGGACACCAGGTGTCCGGGGCTGGGCGCGACGCGGAGCGGGGGCCCGGTACGTCCGGCGGGGGTAGGGGCGGGCCCGGCGGGGCGGCGCCGCCTTCGCCGGTGCCGTCCGCTTCTTCGCGGCGGCCGAGGGCGAGGCTTCGATCTTCGTCAGCTCATCGGAGTACGGCGCGGGGGCGGCGGGCGGCACGGGGACGGCCGGCGGCGCGGGTGCGGGATGGGTGGCGGGGGCGTGCTGGGGTGCGGGTGGGCTGTCCGTCGCGGGCACGGACATGCAGCCGGTCAGGAGCGCGGCGGTCACAACAGTGAAAATCAAGGGGCGCATGCGTCCACGGTGCCGGAGGCGCGGCGCCTCCGTCCCGTGGCGCGCTGCGCCCCACCGGTACGAGTGACGTGGTGTCACATCCTGATGACCTCCTGCCGTCCGGCCAGTAGTGCCGCCCGGCGGGCGGCCGGGAGCATCTGTACGGCGTGGGTCGGTCCGGCGAGCAGATCGGGCACCGGGATGCCGTAGTGCGCGCACAGCCGGTCGACGTCGGAGAGGGACCACAGGGCTTTGCCCTGCTGCTTCCTGCTGACCTGTCCCTGGCTGACGCGGATGCCATGGCCCAGGTCGCCCTGTGTCTCGCCGCAGGCGCGCATGAGTGCGGCGACGGTGATGCGGAGTGTGTCCTCGGTGGACATGTTCTTGGGCATATGCGGGTTCCCCATTTTCTATGAGCTGGGGACATAACGGCGCCGGAGGGCGGAAGGTCACTGGCGCGATGTGTAAATGACCTACAACCCAAGCTTGTAGTCCGCGTGTGGCCGTGCCATCCTCGGTCCCATGACGACCACTCCCCTTGCGGCCCTGCGCGCCAAATCCGAGAAGTCCGAGAAGCGGGCCGCCGAGGACAAGGCCGCTCTCCTCGCCGCCGCCGTCGCCGAGGCGATCACCTCGACCCGGTTCGGGCACCTCTCCGCCGTCGCCCGTGAATCCGGCATCACGAGTCAGTACCTGCGCACCCTGGTGGAGGCTGAGCACCCCGGGTGGCTCGACCGGGCGGCGGCGCAGCGCGAGGCGGACAAGGCCAAGGCCCAGAAGGCCGGCGCGAAGCGCGCCGCCTGACCGACGACGCAGGGAGACCCGGACATGAGCGCAGCACCGGCCGAGAGGCCAGAGCCGTACCGCACGCAGGCACACGCGGGACCGCGCACGATCACCCAGCTCCGCGCCGCGCTCACCGCGGCTTCGCCGGCGGACCGCGAGATTTTTGAGCAGCAGCTCGGGGGGCTCGACCTCGATGACCCGGAGCAGTACGCGGCCCTGGTCCGCGCCTGGCGTCACCGGCTGCTCATGCGGACCCGGCCGGAGGTCCTGACCGCCGTGGCGGCGAGTGCGGATTCCTCCGCGCGCCGCTGGACGTCGGCGCAGATCCTCGGGGAGACCGGGTGACGTCGTGGTCCGTCGTCTACAGCGACACCGGCCGTATCTCGCTCGCCACGGCGACCGCCGAGGAGCGTACGGCGGTCGTGCAGTTCGAGAAGGGGCTCTGCGCCGACCCGCACGCGGCGGGGGAGATCTACCCTGACCGGGTTGGGGGGCTCTACACCGCGCTGCTCACGGTGGGGGGCCGTCCCGCGTGGACGAGTGTGCTCTACCGGGTGGACGACGCCGCCCGTGAGGTCCTGGTGGTGGCGCTGATCTCCGGCCCCTGACCCGCCGCCGGACGTCGCTCTCCGGGAGCCCCCGCCGAATCCGGCGGGGGCTCTTCTGTGTGGCGGGGGGTAGGCCGAATGGGGGAAAACTGGCAACCAAAGTTGTAGTTCAACTTGTAGTTCAGCTTGTAAATGTGTCACGTTGTGGTGGTCAGCAGCAACGAACGGAAGGGCCACCATGAACACCACCACCGCCACCAGGAACCGCCTCTCCCTCCCGGTCTGGTTCGTCCGGGCGTACGACGCCGAGCTGGCGGAGACGCACCAGGACAGCGACGACCCGGCGTACCGCGCGATTGCCGCCCACGTGGCGAGCGGCGCCACCACCGTCCCCGCATGGCTCGCCGGTCACCTCGCGGACCTCGCGACCCACCTGTGGGACCTCGTCGACACCGACCGCGAAGCGCCGCCCGCCACCCGCGCCGCCCGCCGCCGAGGATGCGCCGCGCTCCTCTCCCGGCTCCAGGAGCTCGGCATCACCCCCTGGCCCCTCACCGGCCACGGGGCGCGCCCGTGGGGCACCGAGGCCGCGCACTGCCCCGACTGCGCACCGCTCGTCGGCCCCCGCGCCCCCGCCGCTGTCACCGGGCCCGCCCCCCAGACCCCGGCCGCCGAGCCCGCGACGGACGCAGAGGCGATCGTGGCCGAGCACGGCGAGCACCTGCGTCCCGGATCGGTCGTCAGCCACACCGACCGGCGCGGGATCACCTCGCGCGGCGTCGTCGTCTCCCTCTACTACCGGGCCGGAGGCCGCGCCGCCGCCGACCTCCTCCTGATCACCGGAGAGGCAAGCGTCTTCGCCGATGCGCTCGCCCCGGTTCCGGTGCCCGAGGAGCCCGACCTCGGCGAGCAGATCGAGGGCTGGTGGCTGATCCTGGACGCGGCCGGAACCGTCCTCACCCACACCTGCGGCACGTCGCGGCAGCAGGCCATCCGCAGGGCGCTCACGGACCCCGCCGTACGGGCCTCGCAGGCCCGTGACGGCGGTGTCGCCGCCCGGGGGCTGTGGACCGCAGACCTGCGCTGACAGCGACCGCCCGGGGCCCCTCACAGGGCCCCGGGCGCTACTCCGGGCGCAGTGACATGTCGGTCCCGCACTGCGTGCACCCGCGTGCACCCGGCCGCGACAGTGCCGCCCGTGCCTCTCCCGCGTCGGTGGTCTCGGTGTACCGGGCATCACGCGCCTGCCAGCAGTCGGCACGGTGGACCACGGTGCGGCGCACCGCCGAGCCGTCCGCGCGCCGCTCCGCGACGATCCGCCACCCCGGTACCGGGACGGCCGGGACAGCGGGCTGCGCCGGGGGACTGGTCCAGTCGGGCATCCGGTCCGTGACGACCGCCCCGTAATCCGCTCCGGGCACCCTGGACGCCTGCCCGGCAGGCATCCAGGAGCGGTACTCGCCCGGCGCCGCGTGCTCCTCGTCCACGGTGCGCCAGAGCACGAGACCCACCAGCAGCAGCCACCCCTGCGGCGTCTCCCGCTGCGCGTACAGCCGACCCCGCAGGGTCTGACCCTCGGGAGTCCTCACCACGACCGGCGGAGCGGCATCAGGCGTGGGGAGGGTCGGCTCGTCCGGCATGCCACCACCGTAATCCGGCCCCCGGGGCTAGCAGCAGCTCTCCCGGGCGGTCAGGTCGGGCGGCTCCAGATCGTACGCATCCTCAGCGAGCGCGATCCCCTCGCAGTGACAGGGCTGATCGTCCGACAGATCCCGGGGGCACGCCCAGTAATGGCGCTCCGCCTGCGTCTCCGTCCCGGTGCCCGGCGCCCGGCAAGGGCAGGGATCATGCTCGGACAGGCCCCCGGGGCACGTCCAGTGGTGCCCCTCCTGGCTGTGGTCCTGGATATCGATCACGGGTCCTCCAGTGCTCCGTGGTCCCCGGTCGGGACCGGCTCAAGGGATAACGGCTCACGCGGAGCAGGGCACGGCCGGGCACGCAGGAATACAAATCCGTGACGGGTGGGGCTGGTGGGACATTGCGGGCCGCACTGTGGGAGTCCCGGCCGCACGTGCCCGGCCCCGGGGACACAGCAGCCCGATTCCCGGGTGTGTGTCATCGCTCTTCGATACCATGAGGACACGGCAAGTCGCGTACGCCGTTCGCCGCCGCCGCCCAGCGCCCACGCCGCCTGGAGGCACAGTCGGCCAAGGTCTCAAGGGGCCCGCGAAGCGAGTTCTTCCGATGGCCCCGACGTACACGGTCGACGGAAGCGTGGGCACCGTCGCGTTGGAGTACGCCATGCCGAAGAACCAGAGCACCGCGAGCAGGAAGGCGCGTGCAGCCGCGCGGGAGAAGGGCCAAAAGTTCACCGCGGCCCGACGCCTCAACGAGACAACTCCCAAACCGAGCGCAGCAGTTCGGGCCTACAGCTACGTTCCCACCGGCGCGGCCGGTGACGAACACGTATGGGCCCGCCTCGCTGAGGACTGCCCCGGCTGCCCCTGCCACGCGGCACGCGTATGCGCCGATGGGCTCTGGTACCAGGCATCGCGCCCCAGGTACGCAGACGGCACGGCCTACACCGACCGGTGCCCCTGCGAGGAAACCGCCGAACCTCCCGAGCCCCGGCGGCTCACCATCGCGTTCAACGGGGTCATCCGGACTGTCGAGGCCGAGTACCACCGGCACGGCCACCTGCGCGGAAAACTCCGCGTGCTGGGCTACCCGTTCCGGGCCGAGCCGGATGACGGCTCCGCCGCCGACCGCTGCGGCATGGTCCTTGCCCGCTCCGGGGTCATGCGGACCGCCCGCGACGATCACGGCGACACCTGGGAGGTCCGCCCCCGTGGATCTGTCGGAGGGCGCCCCGCCGCCATCACCGGATGGTGGACGGACGGCACCGGGCCGACTCGCTCGGCCTAGGGGCGGGGATCACGCGGTGCTGCGGCCGTGGCCGGTCGGGACGACCGCGTACGTGCGGCTGGCCGCGTCCGCCCCCGGTCGGCCGGCCCGGATTCGCGCCCCCGGACCCGCTCCCCATCGGGGCCGGGGTGCGTTGACCCGGCATGGAGCTGTTCACTGATCTGCCGCTGCCCGGCGGCGCCGCCGGGCTCGGCGGCGCCGCCCTGGCCCTGCTCGTGATCCTGACCGTGATGGCCAATCAGGGCGGCCCCGCTGATCACGCAAAATTCAACGCCAGCATCGAGGCCGCCGCCGGGGCCGTGGCCGCAGCGGTCGCGCGGTACGTCTCCGGCCGGGACCTGACCGGGGAGCCCCGGAGCGAGGCGACATGGTGGCACGCGGGCGCGCCGATGCCCGACGACCGCCGGTCCGAGACCCCGGTGACCGATCTCGGATCGACGGCTCCACCCGCCGTGGAGCGCCGCGCCGCCCGTGCCGTCACCGCCCCGTTCCGCGTGCTCGGCGGCTCCCTGGCGGGGGTGTGGCGGGTGCTGCGCGCCTGGCACCGCTGGCCCCGTGCCGCACGGTCGGCGGTGCGCCTCGCGCTGCTGCCGGCCGCGTGGGGGATGTGGCGGCACCTCGACCTCATGGTCGCCGTCCTGGTGGTGCTGGCCGCCGTGGCGGCCGTGGCCGCGATCACCGGGCCGTCCGCGCTGCGCTGGTGGTCCGTCACCCCCGTGTGGAGCGACGGTCAGATCTACGGGCCGGGCATCTGGACCGCTGTGCGGCAGGTCCTCCGGATGGAGGAGACCGAGCCCCGCGCCCGATGGCTGGCCGTCCCCGACGACATGCGGGCCGACGGTGCACGCATCGTGCTGCGGCTGCCGGTGCAGTGGATCGGCGGCCCCGAAGGGGTGGCGGCGATCGAGCGGATCATTGAGGCCCGGGTACCGGGCGAGTGGGATTCGAAATGGGCCCGGACCGACCGGGAGCATTACGCCCAGTGGACCCCGAAGCCGAGGCCGAAAAAGAAGCCGGTCCTTCCTGAATACGTCCCGTGGAGATCCACCGGAGACCCGTACGCGGTGTTCTTCGGGAAGGCGATCGAGGGAGAAGAGATTGTCGACGCGGTCATCATGACGCAGACTGCCACGCCGCATTGGGGTGTGGCCGGGGACACCGGTTCCGGAAAGTCGACGGCGCTCTACATTCCGGTTGTGCACGCTCGTCAGAGCGGTGGTCTCGTTGACATTCTCGACACGAAGCGAAATTCCCTTCGGCAGGCCGAGGGGTTTTCGGGTGTCCGCGTGCACAAGACGGTACGCGAGTGCATCGCCGCCTTCGGTGAATTCCTCGCTTCGATGATGGCGGCAGAGGCCGCAATGGAAAAGGGCGCAGATCCCGCACTCAGGGATCAGCTCGTTCCCCGCACACTCGTGATCGATGAACTCCCCACCCTTTTCAAACTCGCCTATTGCTGGTGGCGGTACGGTCTGAAAGGGAAAGGGGCGCCGCCTTTCGCGGACTGGCTGGGAATCATCCTTCTCCAGGGGCGTTCCTCGGATCACCGTGTCGTCATCGGCACACAGCAATTCGCCAACGCGTTTTTCGGCGGCACGATGGAGCGTGCACAGATCGGTACCCGGATCACTGTCGGGCAGACGGACCGCGTCTCGTGGGGTGTTGCTTTCGGGCAGAGCACACCCATGCTGGGATATCCCACTGATATCAAGGGCAGGGGCGCCTACTCGGACAAAAGGAAGGCGCCCGATGCTGACCATGTGTGGGTCCGCGAAGTGCAGCCCTGCTATATCACCCCGGAAGTCCCGGACCTCCTCGCGAAATGCCCGCAGGCGCCCGCCTGGTTCGACCGGGGGGCGATGGCCCCATGGATCACCGCCGAGATCCTGGCCGAGGTGAGCGAGGCCGCCGCGGTGACCGATTTCCTCCCCGGAGGCAAGTACGGACCGCAGCGACTCACTGCTGCCACGCCTGCGGCAGGCACGGGGGAAACGGGGTGTCGTCCCAGCTCAGGACCCGTGGCAGCAGGCAGCGTGGCAGCACCCGTGGCAGCACCCGTGGCAGCAGTCGACGAGGGCCAGGAGGACGAGGACCTGCCCGAGACGTACGGCCTGGCGGAGGCTCACGAGCGCGGCATCCTGCCGTGGGCTCCCGCCACCGTGCGGTCCTATCTCAAGCGCAGCGCGGAGCGCGGAATCGAGCGCCCGGAGGGGATCACGGACGGTCAGAAGGTCTATTACAGCGAGGCCGAGCTGAAATCGTGGCTGGCGGCCTGGACTGCCTGGCAGGAGAAAAACGGTTCCGTGAAGACCGCCAAGGATTCCGCCGAATCGAAAACTGTTTCATAGTCGAGTCCGGTATCCCCGAAACCGTTGCCCCGTTCAATCGTTCTAAAGGTGAGCCGCGATTTGCGGACGCCGCGCGCTATGCGCTGATTCGGGGGAGGTATCCGGTGCCGTCACTAGGGACGATCGCCCGGAAAATCGCTGGACTGCCGGAACCGGCGAAAGAGGAAGCGGCGCCCCCGCAGACGGGCGCCGCCGAGTGGGAAGCGGCGGGCGCACAGCTGGCCGCGCGTCAGCGCAATTCCGGCCCTCCGGCCGGCGGCCGGGCCGCTCCCTGGACGCCTGAGACCGAACCGCCCGGGACCGTGGCCGCCCGCCGTGTGGGCCGCGGTCTGGTCTGGACGGTGCTCGGCCTCGCCGTGGTCACCGGAGTCCGGTCGTGGGTCGTGCCGCCGCAGGCCAAGGCCCCGCCGCAGGCCCCCGCCGCCACGGCTCCGGCCTACCCGGACGCCGCCGCGCAGGCCGTGGCCGCGCGGGCAGCGCGGGCGTACCTCACGTGGGACGAGGACGCCCCGGAGGAGCGCGCCGCGCTCCTGGCCGCCGTCCTGCCCGCGAGCACCGACACGGCGATGGGATGGGACGGGCACGGGCACCAGGACGTCACGGCGGTGGAGCCCGGGGCGGTGACCCCGGGCCCCGACCGCCGGGCCCGGGTGCGCGTGGACGTCCTGGTCACCGCGACCGGTCCGGGGGCGGCGGCCCGGTGGGTGGGGCTGGACGTCCCCGTGGCGGAGACGGGCGGCCGGGTCGTCGTCACCGGACCGCCCGGACTCGTCGGTATCCCCGCCGCCGGGCCCAAGATCCCCGCACCGCCCGTACCGGAGACCGACCACGACCTCTCGCGGCGCACCGAGGGCGCGGTCCGCAGGTTCCTGGCCGCGTACGCGCACGGCGACGTCGACGCAGTCACGGCTCCCGGCGCGAAGGTGCCGCCGCTGCCCGCCGGAATCGCGCTCGCCGCCCTCGATTCCTGGGCGGTCGACGCCGGAAATGGGGACGACCGCACCGGCACCGCCCTTGTCACCTGGACTGTCGGCGGCGCCTCGCTCCAGCAGACGTACCGCGTCGTGCTGGCCCGTGTGTCCAGTGGCAATGCCGCCCGGTGGCAGGTGGCCGACCTGAAAGGCGGACAGATGTGACCCCGATACGCGGCACGTCAGCAAAAAAATGGTGGCCTCCAACATCGATCAATCAAATGGAGCTGGGAAATGAATCTGGCATTGACGACGGGTTCTGAATTCAAGCAGTGGGCTTTCGTTCTCGGCGGGAACGCCTTTGCCGTCGTCCTGATGGGACGGGCGGGAATGTTCTTCTTCAAAGAGGAATGGGGGAAGTTGATCACGTGCTTCACCGCGTCCGTTTTCGTGGGCGCGACAGTCTATTCACCCGAAACCGTTCAGGCGGTCATCGGTGCCGTCTGGTCCAAGGTGAGTGAAGCGTGAGGACCGGACACACATACACCGACCATTTCAGTCTGGAAACCCGGCAGCATGAACTTCTTGGACTTGACCTGGGGGAGGGAGTGCCCCGCCGGATTCTCGTGCTCGGCCTCGCCCTCTATGTGGCATGGGACGGAATCCTGTTGCTCGTCTTCGGTCTGCCGTCCAAATTCACGGCCACGGCCTATCTGCTGCCCCCCGGGCTCATCGTGACCTACGGGGCGCAACCGAGCCGGAGGGCAAGCCGCCGTATCACCCTGACCTCCTGGACCCTCACCGCCCGGTACCTGGTGGTGGGGCACCGCCCCGTGATCTGCGGCGGCCGGAGGGCAGCGACCCGCGCCGAGTGGATCGGCCGGCGGGGCCGGTGGGCCCCCCGACTCACTCTGCTCACAGAGTCCTCGGTGCTCGGCCCGGCCGTGGAGCGGTGGCTCGGCCCGGACACGGACACCGCCCCGGCCGGGGCGGGCAGCGCGCTGCGGCTCGGCGCACGGCCACGGCTGTACGGACCCGATGCCGTCGTCAGGGCGCACGGCCGCAAAGCACGACGGACGCGGGGGATCGCAGCATGAAGCTTGGACAGCGCCTCGGGACACTCCTCGGGATCGGGGGGGAGCGGTCGGCGCCGCCACCGCAGTACGAAGCACTCGCGGACGGCCTGCTCATCACCGACAGCTACGCCGACGCCTGGTACGTGCTGGCGTCCTCGAACACCGACCTGATGAGCACCGCGGAGCGGGATGCGGAGCTGGACCAGGCGGACAGCGCGCTGGGGCGGACGCTGGCCGGGTACGACTGCCACTTGCGGGTGCTGTGGTCGCCGCTGCGGGCGGACGACTACGCGCAGGAGGCCGAGCAGATGTTCCGCTGCGGGGACTGGCAGGCGTGGGCGGACCTGCGGGTGAAGCGCCTGGAGCAGATCGGTATGGACGCCCGGCACCTCCTGTTGGGAGTCCGTCTGACCTACCGCACCAGCACCGCCCAGCAGGCCGGACGTCGCGGTATGCGCGAAGCCCTCGGGACGGGGGCGCCCACGGTCGGAAACCGGGAACTGGCCCGGCTGTCCGGGCAGATGCGGCGCCTCGCCCGCCGTCTGGAGGCGTCGCCGTGGAAGGCGGAGCCGGCCCCGGTCGAGACGCTCGCCTGGATGATCAGCCGTGAGCAGTACCGGGCCACGCCGGTCCCCGCCGCGCAGGCCGGAATCATCAGCGGCGCGAAAGTCGCGACGCTGACCCGTGGCCGAGTCGAGCCGTACCCCGATCACCTGCGGGTGATCGGCAGCGACGGCAGTGTGGCGGCGTGGACATCGGTGCTGACCATGACCGGATTCCCGGCACAGATGCAGACGCCCGGCGGCGGCGAATGGCTCCGGGCCCTCTCCGACATCACCTACGTCCCCGAGGACCAGCTCAGCGACGCGGACGACATCGGCAGCGCCCTCCCCCAGCCCGTCTCCCCCGAGGCGTCCGTCCGGTTCAGGGTGCTGCCCAAGCGGGACGCACAGAGCAAGGCCAACACGGCGCGGAAAGTCGCGAAGGAGCAGCGAAGGTCTGCTTCCCGGCAGTCGGCCGAAGACCCCGGCCGCGAGATCGAGCAGACCGAGCACATGATGGAGGAGCTTCAGCTCACCATGTCCCGCGACGGCGTCGACCTGGTCGAGGACCACCCGCGGATCGTGGTCACGAGCACCGTGTCCCTGGATGACCTCCGGGCCCGTACCGACGCGGTGATCTCCCACTACGTCGGACTCAGCATCGAAGTCGGGGTGGCGGAGGACGAGCAGCGCGAACTCTGGTGCGAGGCACTGCCGGGGGACCGGCTCCGGGTGCCCGACCTCGGTCACGTCCGGGACGTGACGGGCCTCTCCGCCAGTTGGTTCTGGGGCGGTGCTCAGGTGGGTGAGGAGCGCGGCCCCATCATCGGCTACCTAACCGGCAGCACACCCGGCACGGTGCGGCTCGACGTGACCGCCGGATCGGATCAGGGCGACGCCACCACCACGGCAGTCATCGGCCGGTCCGGGCGGGGCAAGTCCACCGCCGTGGCGATGTGCATGCTCGACGCGGCGTTTCGCGGGGCGTTCACGATGGCGCTCGACTTCAAGGGGGACCTTGGCGGCGTGGTGACCGCCGCCAGGGCGTACGGGCTGAACGCGCATCTCGTACAGGCCACGGGGAAGTACGCCGGATTCGCCGACCTGTTCCGGCTGCTGGGGGGATCGGAGGCGGCGCAGGTCGAGGTGCCCGCGCAGCTCAGCATCGCCGTGCCGCCGCACCTGCGGGCCCGGGGTGCGGAGACCCCCATCACCCGCGCGACCAATGAGGTCATCAAGCGCGGTGACCCCGCCACCTGGAAAGTGATCGAGTACCTGCGCGGCATGGAGGACGGCCTCGCCCGGGAAACCGGCGAAGCGCTGTACGAGCTGGCGGAGACCGGCCTCGGCGCTCCGTTCATGGGGCGGCCGGCCGCCGAGTCCACGCTCCTCGTCCCGGAACCGGGTGTATGGGTCGTCCAGATGCCCGGCCTCTCCCTGCCCGACGCCGCGACGCACCAGGAGCAGTGGAACCCCGCACAGCGGATCTCCGTGGCGCTCATGCACTCCATGCTGGCATTCGGCGTCACCGCCGCCGGGCGCAGAGATCTGCGCGGGCTCCCCAAGCTCCTGGCCGTCCCCGAGGTGCACGTACTCACCGCCACCCGCCAGGGAATGGCGTTTTTGTCGTACATCGCCCGAGTGGGCCGCGCCCTCGGCACACATCTGATCCTGGACACCCAAGACGCCGTGGCCCTCTCCAAAATCGTCGGCGTCGTGGAGCAGCTGCGTACCGTCGTCGGTTTCCAGCTCACCACCGAGGCGGAACAGAACGCACTGGCCGCCCTCTGCGGCCTCCCGCAGACCGATTTCGTCCGAGCCCTGATCCAGGCAATCGGCCGCCACCCCGACGGGACGATCAGGCACGGACACAGCATCATCCGGGACCCCAACTTCCGCTGCGCGACCGCCCAGTGGGACATTCCGTCGCTCGAACTGCAACAGATGCTGGACACCTCACCGAAGGCGCAGCAGCGGGCCGACACCGACAAAGAGACGGCAGGGGCAGTATGAGGCGGGCAGCACGCGCCATGATCACAGCCGGACTCCTCACGACCGGCTGCACCACCGCCGACGACACCGCCCGTGCCCCGGAGACGGAGCCGTACGCGGTCGCCCGCACGTACCAGGAGGCCAAGACGCGGGGCGACTGGCCCACGGCATGCGCACTCACCTCCGGCCGGCTGCGCGGCGGGTCCGTCGCGGCATGCGTCGCCGCGCACGCCCCCGCCCCGGCCCCCGAACCCTCCGCGCTCCCTTCGGCCGGGGCGGAACCGCCGACCTACGCGGACGGCTCCACCCCCGCCCCCCGCCGGACCAGGACCACCGGCGGACCCGACCGCGCCGACACCGGCCCCGTCTCCGCGTCCGGCGCGGTCGATCTACCGGCCACGGCCGAGCACCCGCCCGGCATCGGGGTGCTGATCACCTACACCGTGCAGTGGCCCGGCAAGGACCGCACCACGGCATACCGCGCGCTGCGCCTGGTCCAGGAGGGCGACGGCTGGACGGTCGACCAGCAGGCGACCGTGCACCCCGGCGACACCGGCCACGGGTCGCCCCTCCGCGCCGCACTGGGGCGCTGACATGACTCACGTACCGCGTCTGCGGACCCTCGCCATTCCCCTGATGTTCGGCCTGACGACCCTTTTCGCTGCGGCCGGGCACGCTCACGCGGCCGACATCGATCCCGTGGGCACGGGCGACCTGATGCCCTCTCCCAGCGCCCCGGTACCCAAAGGCCAGGGAACGCTTTACGAAACGTATTCAAATACAAGTCTGTGGATGCTCGACTCCGATCTCGGCCTCTTCGACGCAATTGACACCATGCTGGAAACCATTCCGGATCTCTGCATGATCCTGGTGGCTGTCATCGGCAATGCGTGCGTGGTGTGTGTGCAATGGATTTTCCAGCTCACGAGCGTGCCCGAACTCGAAGACGCCATCACGAAAAGCATCGGCGGCGCCGCGCAGGAACTGAGCGTCATTCTGTTCCCGTCCGCTCTCGCTGCCGGTGCTCTGGTCGCTTTCGCGCAGTCCAGCAAAGGGGGCGGCGGCGGGGGCGGTATCTCACAGGTGATGTGGGTGCTCGTCTCCGCCGTCGTATCCGTATCGCTCCTGAGTACCCCTCAGGCGTGGGTGTCCGGAGTCGACACGGTGCGCACTGTGGGCGCCGGGGTCACGATGCAGGCGGCGGGCGCGGGAGTGGGGGACGGGTCCGGCGAATTCCCGTTCAAAATGGATCACCAGCCGAAATTCACGGGCGTTGGACGTGACGACACACTGCGCCGGTCCGCGGATTCTGTATGGCGCACCTACGTTGCCACTCCGTGGTGCCTGGCAGAATTCGGCAGTCTTGAAGTGTGCGAGAAATACGGAAAAGGGCTCCTCGATCAGGGAACCGACAAGGAAAAGCGCGGAGACTGGCTGGAGGACACGGTCACGGAAGAAGCCGTAGGAAGTGCCTCCGTGGCGTGGCGTGAAGGCCACAGTCCCCTGCTCCGGGCATCGGTCATGATTCCCGCCCTGATCAGCGTCATCATTTTCGCGTTCCTGATCATCACGCTTGCCTTTTCCTCGCTCGCGAGTCTCATCGCCGCATTGATGCTGCTGCTCTGCGGCGTATTCTTCGCCTCGCTGTGGGTCATCCCCGGGCGTCCGCGCCAATGGGGACACGCCTGGTTCGATCAACTGCTCGGCAAAGCCCTTGAGTCGGTCATCGTGACGCTTGTCCTGGGGGCCGTCCTGGCGGTGCAGACCGCATGCTCCGCGATGATGGGTGTCTACGGCTGGCTGCCGTCCACCGGGCTCACCATCGCCGCAGCCATCACCGCCCTGAGGCTCCGGGGCATCATCGCGGCGATCTTCGGCGTCGGCGGGGGATCACCCGCCGCGATCGGCGGCCTGATGTACCTCGGCTACCGCGCCATCGGCAGGGCCACCCGCCAGGCAGTCCGCAAAGAGGGGGCGGGCCCGCAGGCACCCGTCCACATCCCGACTCCCAGGCCCGGCGGCGGGGGAGGCGGCCCCTCCGGGGGCGGCCCGCTCGTGCTCGGCCCGAGCACATACCACGGGCCACCCACGTCCACCCCGCCACCGACGACCGTGACGATCACCCGCCCGCCCGGCCCCGGGAAGGGCCCCACGGCGCCCCCGCCGGGACTGCCGCCCACACCCCGGCCCTCACTCCCCACGGGCGGCGGAGCGCCCGGCGGAAGCGCTCCCGGCCCCGGTACTGCACCCCCTCCCCCGGGAGGTTCCCCCGGGGCCGGCGGTCCCCCCGGAGGAGGTGGCGGCTCCCCCCGGACTGGCGGCGATCCCCCCACCTTCCGCACGGTCCCGCCCCCGCCCCCCGCCCCAGGAACAAAGATCATCAAGGGTGAGGTAGTGAAGCCGACAGGCCCCTCCCAGAGGCAGAAGCCCCGGGTCTTCTATCCCGAAACCGGCTCGGGTCCCTCGGACCGGCCCCACCAGGACAAGCCCCGCCACAAGTCCGTTGTCCCCCGAAGCTCTCGGCCCAGCAAGCCGCGGCGCCCGTCCGAAGGAGCCTAGACGTGACGGATTCGCCCGATGAGTGGCGCGAGATCCTCCGGGGCTGGGAGTACCCCGAGGACGCTCCCACCGAGTCCCGGCGCGAGCGGCGCAGGGCCAAGAAGGCCCATTACCGAGGGGCCAGCCGCCGGACCGCGCAATGGGTGCGCGAGGAGAGGCGCCGCGACCCGATCACTCCGACCGCTGCTCTCGTGATCGTGCTCCTGGTGCTCGTCATCGGCGCGGGCGCCCGGCTGCTGTGGCCGGCGGGAGATCCCGCGTCCAAGGTCGCCACGAGTACCGCCTCCGCCGACGACAAACCGGCCGGGACACCCAGCCCGGCACCGGCGCCCGAGCCGAGCCAGGACCCGGCGGCCGTCGACATGAGCGACCCCGCCGCCGTCGCGGAAGCGGCAGTCCGCCACTACCTCACCCGCAACCCGCCCGAGGACGGCGACCACACCGCAGCAGTGCGGCGCGCAGCGCCCTACATGACGCGGAGCCTGGCCATGAACCTCAGCGAGTCCGCCGACCCCGCATACGGACGGCTCGTCAGCAGGGGAGGCATCTCCACCGTGACCACTGTGGACGTCCGCCCGGCCGGGGCAGCGCTGCCCGTCGACACCCCCCTGCGGGTATGGCGCACCGCCACGGCCGACGTCTCCGTCCAGGGATACACCGACTACACCGAACACCCCACGCTGCAAGTCGAGTTGATGGCACTCGGAGCGGAGTGGCGCGTCTCCCGGATGCTGGGCCTGTAGCCGTGGAGGGACGCGCCGCACTCCAAACCGCGACCACCGTATTCGGGCGCGCGGCCACCCTGAAGGCATCCGGAGCGGCCGCCCTGCTCTTCATCGTCTTCCTGCTGATCGTCGGCCTGATCGGAGCCAGCGGAGCAGGGCAGGCCAGCGCGGATTCCTGCGGGCGCCGGGGTTCCCCCGGCGCCGAGCTGGGCGACCTCGGCGACGACAGCGCACAGACACCCGGCGCGCAGACCCGCAAGAATCAGAAAGAAAACGCCCTGATCATCGACTCCGTGGCGCAGACGAAAGGGCTCTCCGGACGCGCCACGCTCATTGCCTTGATGACTGCCCTTCAGGAAAGCACGCTCCTCAACCTCCCCTATGGGCACCTGGATTCCATCGGCCTCTTTCAGCAGAGGCCGTCAATGGGCTGGGGAAGCCGGAAACAGATCATGCAGCCCCGGTACGCCGCATCCATGTTCTTCTACGGAGCGGAAGACGGAGACCCCCCAGGGCTCACCGACGTTCCGGGATGGGAAACCAAAAGCGTCCGGGCGCTCATCCTCGAAGTCCAGCGCCCGGACGTCGCAACCATTGAGCTGTATATGGGGCAGGAAAGCGCCGCCCGGGAGATTGCCCAGCACGCGGGAATCAATCTGGACCGCACCGGCGAAGGGCATACCGCCGAAATCGATACGCCGCAAGGAAATCAAGGCCCCCCGGGCAGCAGCGGTGAATGCTACCCCGACAATGCACAAAATCAGGGAAAGCCTGGGAATCCGTTCTATGACGGCAACTCCTCATGGCCAAAGGTAGTGAAGAACCCGCGAAGCGCGGAAGAGGCCATCGCATGGGCAAGACGCGAATCGAGAACGGGCGGAAAAAAATGGTTCCGGCTGTGCTTGAAATTCGTAGCCATCGCCTACGGATGGAATCAATCCGGTGTCCGCTATGCAGTGGACAACTATAAGAATATGCCTGAAGGGATGAAGCATTCTAAAGACCGGAACCCCTCACCCGGGGCGCTCATGTACTGGGAGACCGGACACCCCGCCGGACACGTCGCCATCTATATCGGAAACGGCAAAGTGGTGAGCAACGACATTCGCCGCCCCGGATACATCGACGTAGCCGACGCAACCGAATTCGAAACGAAATGGGGCTCCACCTATCTGGGATGGGCGCCCCCATATTTCCCCAACGGCGGATAACCCAGAAAGTTCAGAACCATGACCCGCACAGACGTCCCGGCCACGCCCGTCTACACCATCACCGTCACATCAACCGGAACGATGGCCATCGACGGCGAAGACATCCTCACCGAGCCCGGCGCCACCCCCGAAGAGACCCGCCGCGAAGCCCTCTCCGAAGTCCGCATCAAAGCGGCCTACCTCGGCCGGCCCGTCCGGGCCCTGGTCAAGGACCTTCACTCCACCGTGCCCCTCATCGTGGATCTCGACGGCACCACGACCGTTCTCGACACCCCCCACCCCACACCACGCAAAGACCCCTTTCTCCTGGTCCTCGATGACAACGACACCCAGCTCTGCCCCATCCTCCAGCTCCCCGCCGAAGCCGCGGTGACCCCCTCCACCACTCACCACCAGGCGCTCACCGAGATTGCCGCGCACCGCGCAGCCGGTGACCCCGGCGCCGCAAGCGCCGCCGCCGACCGCATGGAAACCGAGCTGGCCGCCGAGCAGGGCCCCACCCACCCCGACACCCTCGGCGCGCTCACCGTCCGTGCCTGGCTGGCCCTCAGCGACCCCAGTACCGCCCGGACCACCGAGACCCTGGAACTGCTCCTGGAGGCCGCAGAACGCCGCCTCGCGGCCGGGGCCGAACCGCACTCGGACACCCTCCGCGCCCTCCGCAACGCCCACAGCCTCTGGCACCACATCCGCGACGACGACCCGGAGACCGCCCTCGAACTCGCTGACCGGCTACTGGAGTTGCTCCAGGACCACCCGCGACGCCGTGGCGACATCATCGACTGGGCGACCTCCCGGACTGCTTGAGCACAGGTCGGCACTAGACCGCTAATGCGAATATTAGGACCCTCCTTGCTTTCGGAATTAGGGGGGTGCTAATTTCGTGTTGTCCGGGGGAGCTCCCGGAACGGTCAAGGGAGATCACATGCTGCGCGTCATCAGGTCCACCCTCCAGGGACTCGACATCACCGAGGACCGCGAGGGCGAATTCGCGGACGCCGCCGAGGCCGGCGGGCTCGTCCGCGAGACCTACGCCAAGAACGAGCATGGGCAGAAGGGCATTCGAGTCGAGGTCCGGGCGTACTCCGACCCCGACGGGCAGCACCGGTTCGCCGTCCTCTACAGCAACCCCGCAGGCGTCGACTGGCAGCAGGACACCGAGGACTACGACGAGGCCCGCGCCCTGTACGAGGAGACCGTCCGCAACGAGGCGCAGGGCGCCGCTCCCGAGAGCGACGAGGACGGCCGGGAAACCCCTCTCTTCGACCACACAGACGTGCCCGGTATCGACGGGTACGAGGACGGAGCGGAGGGAGCGGGCGACGCGGAGGCGTACATGCTCGTCGCCGAGTGGACCACCGAAGAGGCCGAGAAGGCACAGCAGGTGGCCACAGCGAAGGCGCAAGACCGTCAGATCGCCTACGCCCGCGCCATCGACGCCTACGGGCGGGGCGGCCAGATCCTCCTGGCCGGCCGCGTGAGGAAGTCGACGCCGACCGTGCAGGACATCGCGGACCGGGGCCGGAAGCTCATTCGGGCACAGTTCACGGTGGACCTCTACGAGGACAACGCGGGCGGTCTGTACCTGCGGCGCCGGGGCGAGACCACCGTGTGGTCGATGGGATACGACGCGGGGCAGCTCGGTGGCCCGTTCGCGTCGGACGCAGCGGCCTGGCGTGACGGTGAGTGGGAGCCCAGCGAGAGCGACGGGCAGATCCCGGGATACGGCAGGGACACCAGCAGCCTGACCCATATCGCCACCTGGTCCACCTCGGCCGGGCTGGACCTGATGGGGGACGCCGCCGCCGGGCGTCCTGCGGCAGGAGCCGGGGGCCGCGAGTACCTGGACATCGGCCACACCGCGGTCTGGTCCGTCGTGCGGGGCGAGTCCCCCGACGCCCGCGCCGTCGAGCCTGGCCGCGTCGGGCTCGACATCCCCAGCGTGGTCCTGGACTGGGCAGAGAAGAACGGTGTTGGCGCGGACGACACCACCTATCTCCTGGTCACCCCGTCCGATGAGGCGGGCGAGGTCATGGGCGAGCTTGACTACATCAGCTACCCGATGGCGGGGGCGGACATGACCACCCTCCGCGCCGCGCTGGAGGAGCTGAACTGAGACCGCCATTCCGGAATGGCCCCGCCGGTGAATCCGGCGGGGCCGTCGTCGCTGGGGAGACGGGGCGCAGCGTCGGGCGGCGAACGCAGCGTGGCCCCTGCCGGTTCGACCGGCAGGGGCCACGCTGCGAGGTGTTACAGCGCGAGGGAGTTGATTCCGTCGTACCAGCGCTTGAAAGCGGCCGCAGGGTTGTCGCTGAGCCTGAAGGCGTCGCGGACCTCGGACCAGATTTCCTTGCGCAGGGCGTCGGACTGCCGTTTGGCGTCGTCCAGGGCCTCGCGCGCTTCCTCGGACTCCGCTCCGGGGTCCGAGGTCTCCCAGTCAAGACGTGCGCTCTCGACCGTGGCCAGCGCCTCATCGATGCGCGGACGGGCAGCCTCCAGCACGGTGACGGTGCGTGTCAGGATCTCGGCCCATTCCCGGATGAGTTCTTCGTCATCGTGGGCGGCGCCGATGACGACCGATCCGACGCTCTCGTGGCTGCCGGGCTCGGACAGCGTGATCATGGTGTCCCGCTCCCCGACGCGTTCAGTGGCCAGCACCCAGCGGCTCGTGGGGTGAGGAGTGATCTCCTCATTCCACGTGGATCGCGTGATGGTCAGCGGCAGGGTTGTGGTCACGGTCGTGTCCTCCAGGGTGGTGATGCGTGCTACCGGCCGGCCGTTGCGGGTCAGGATGACGTCGGTTCCCGAGGCGTGCACTCCGGCGACGAGGTCACCCAGAATCCCGCGAGCTTTCTCGATTCCAACTTTCTTGCTCATGCCTAGGACCTTAAGGACCTTAAGGTTTTGATGTCAAGTCAGATGCGGTTTCACTGTCATGAGGTGACAGGTTTTGCTGCGGGGCTCGGGGCCAGGAGCACGGAGGACACCCACCGTTGTGTTCGGCTGCGTGCTGCGGGGGCGAGCTTGCCGAGTGCGGCCAGGGCGGCACCGCGGGCGTACAGCTGGTACGACAGCACGCCGCCCGTCATGATCACCTCGGCGGCGGCCCGGTCCGAGGGCGACAGCTCGCTCTCGCCCAGCATCGCCGTCAGCCATCCCAGCGCGGCTACGCGGTCCCCAGAGCTCAAAGGTTTCAGCAGGTCGTACACGATTCTCATCCCGGTGATCTCGTCCATGTGGCGACTAGATCAGGTCGTGTGTCGCAGTTACGTCGCACCGCAGAGGGCGTGTCGAAGTCCGGCGGTCGTGCTGGATAGGGTCGGGGCAGACCGTGCCGTATGGGTGCGCGGGATAGGTCCGGGTCCCCGGAGTACGGCCAGGACCCCTGGGGCCGGTGGCGGCCCCGCTACTGGCCCCAGGACCGCCGCGGCGAGCGCGAGCAGGGCCTGAAGGCGAAGTGGCCGGTACCCGGAGTCCGCTTGCGCGGGTGGCACGGGTACCGGCCGGTCCAAAGCACACCCCGCAGGGTCGGCCTTGCCCGGTGAGCGTACCCGTACGCTGGACCGGTAGGAAAGCTCAGTACTCATTTGTAGAGCCGTGTTGAGGAGTCTCCCCGTGATCTGTGCAGGCCGCCGTCATCTCGTGCGCACGCTCGCGGACCTGGCCGCGCAGCAGGGGATACAGCTCCAGTCCTATCTCAACGCCGCGCACCACAAATCCGCCGGCCACCCGGCGCCGGTCAGCTCGTCCGGCGCGCGGACGCTCCTGTACGACGGCGACCAGGTCGACGCGTTCCTGACCGGTGCACCGGTCCCGTCGCTGCGGTCCGAGGACGACGTCCAGGAGCACGAGGACGATGACCTCCTGGACCGCCGGGAGGCCGCCGCCGTGCTCGGTGTCGCCCCGCGTACCTGGGGCACGTACAAGCATCACCCGTTGCTGACCGAGCACGTGACGGAGGTGGGCGGGGTGGAGCACTGGCCCAGGGGTGTCGTGCACCGCTACCGGACCGGCCGCCCCGGTAGGGCCACCGTGACCGGACGTCCGGAGGGCACCGGGGACCAGGTCCCGCGCGATCAGCTGCTGGCCCGTACCGCTCCGCTCCTCGATGCGGACCCCACGATCAGTGCGGCCACGGTCACTGCCGAGCTGGGCGTGTACACCAGCACCGCGCAGGATGCCCTGACCCGCCTCCGTGCCGACCGCATCGCCGATCTCATCGGCGCCCGACCGGAGTTGAGCCCGAAGGAAGCCGCGGTGGCCCTCGGCTACCCGGCCGGACAGGTCCGCCGTGCGACCGTCCGGGCCGAAGCCGTCCTCCGCGCCCGCGACGCCGCCCCGTACCTGGCCGCTGTCGCCGCCGCCATGCACGGCGCCGGCTGGACCACCACCACGGCCGCGCCCGACATCCAGCACCCCGCCGACGACCACGTTGTTGCCGTGCTCGCCCTCGACGCGGCCGTGGTCCCAGCGCCCGCGCTTGTCTGGGACGAGCGGCAGGGATGGCGCACCGCGACGTCCCGCCGCCACCCGCTCGGCCGTGGCGCGGCCGTACCGCCGGAAGGCAACGGCATCCGCTACCTCGCAGCGGGCACCACGCCCCCGCCCGAAGCCCTCACCGCCGCCCTCAACCTTCCCTGCGAGAGGTCAACCGCCTAGCAGTGGCGATTCATGTGCGATTGAGTGCGCGACTCAATGCGCGATCGGGTATGCTGTCTATTGGAGGTGACCTCTGTGTCCACTGAGAACGAGCTGTTCAGCGCGGTCGATGCGCTGCTGGAGCAAGTCGCGCAGGACGATCTGCCGACCCCTGCGGAGCGCAAGCGTCTGCGGGAGGCGGCGGGGCTGAGTCAGGCGCAGATCGCCACGGCGCTGGACGCCCGCCGGGAGGCCGTGGGGAACTGGGAGGCCGGTCGGACCGAGCCGCGGCCGCCGAAGCGCGCCGCGTACGCCCGGCTGCTGGAGGGCCTCGCCGCCCGCTACCCCGCCCCGGCCGCCGACGCGCCCGCCGCTGCCCCGGCCCTGGTGGTCCCCGAAGCGTTCACCGGCCCGGCCCCGGAGCCGACCCCCGCCGTGCCTGCCGCCGCTGTTCCGTCGTCCCGGCCGAAGACCGAGGCGGCAGGCACCACCAGGCCGTCGGCGACGTCGCGGCGCCCGGGTGCGAAGAAGGCGGCGGCGAAGAAGGCGGCGGCCGGCCCTGTCGACCCGCGCTTCGAGAACGGCCCTCTCGCGGTCATCGACTGCGAGGACGGGCAGGTGTCTGCGTACTGCGTCGGCGGCCTGGTCCTGGACGTGCCCGCCAAGACGATCCCCGCCCTGATCGACTGGACGCTGACCGAGGCCCGGCTCGGGCAGGCCCGCCTGCACCGCAACGGCCGCGACGCCGACCCGATCCTCGTCCTCACCGCCGCCGCCCTGGAGCGCTTCGGCCTGCCGGTCGTCCTGTCGGAGGAGGAGCGGCACGCGAGCCGGCTGCCGGAGAGCCACAAGGTGGTCAAGCAGATCACCAGGGCCGGGCTCCAGATGAGCCAGCGCGGATTCGGCCCGTGGGCCCGCGTCTACCGCGACCCGGAAGGCTCCCGGCGTCGCTGCGTTCAGCTGTGCATCCTGCCCTGGAACGCGCTGGACGCCCGCGAGTGGGACAAGAAGGACAACCCGCAGCTGCCGACGATGCACCCGGCCGACCTCGTCCAGTACCTCGGTCTGTACGCGGCCCGGGTGATCACGCCGCGCGGCACCACCGCGACGACCGGCCTGGAGCTGATGACCGCGCTGCGCCCGCCGACCCGCGCGGAGAAGGACCCGGCCACCGGCGAGTTCAAGCGGGCCTTCAACGACGACGCGCTCACCCAGCTCTACCCCGTGGTGGAGTGCGAGGTCCCCGACGAACACCCGGTCCTGAAGGGGAAGTTCGCCCGGCACCACCTGCGCACCCCGGCCGAGATGCTGATGGAGGAGCCCTACGACTGGTGCCGGCCGCTGACCGATGACGAGTGCGTGAACCCGTACCTGGTCGTCGTCGACCTCAACATGAGCTTCGCCGCGGCCGCGAACGGGCTCACGGTCGGGCTGAACGGGCCGACCCACCTGACCGGCAACCCGCAGTTCGATCCGGCGCTGCCCGGCTCGTGGCTGGTCGACCTGTCCCACGTCGACCTGTCCCGCGTCCGGATCAACGGCCGCACCGTCGACGGCGACCGGCTGCCCTCCCCGTTCACGCCGAAGGGCGACCGCCCCACCGGCCCGGCCTGGTACGCCACCCCGACCGTCGCCTACGCGGTGGAGCTCGGCTTCGACGTCGCGCCCATCGAGGCGTACGTCCGCACCCAGACAGGCCGCTACCTCGACTCCTGGTACAAGCGACTGCGCGACGCATACGTGCACACGATGGCCGACATGGGCGTCACCACCGACCTCGGAGGCCAGGAGTTCCTCGACGCGATGGCGCGGCGCAAGCAGGTCGACCCGACCATGGGCCTGCTGGAGAACGCGATCAAGGCGACGGCGAAGGGCGCCATCGGCAAGCTGCGCCAGCGCTCCCGGGGCCAGGTGCCGTACTACGAGCCCTACCCGGCGCTGGACCGGTGGACCTGGCGCCCCGACATCCGGGCCGCTGTGCTGGCCACCCAGCGCACCGGCCTGCACCGCAAGCTGATGAAGACGGCAGCCGCCGCCGACCTGTACCCGGTCGCCATCGGCACCGACGCGATCGTCTACCCCTCGCCCGGCCCGTCCCCACTGGACGTCCTCCCGCACACCGAGGAGGGCAAGCCCGTGCCGGGCACGTTCCGGCTCGGGGTCTCGCCCGGAATGGTCAAGTGGCAGGGCACACAGACCGTCCTGTGGGCGGAGCAGCTGTTCGAGGAGCGCGGCGGCGTGGTCAACGTCTCCAACCTGATCAAGACCGACCAGAGCGCCGGAGAAGGGGAGTAACCCATGGTCGACTCGCTCGGGGACAGCCTCGACCGCGCACTTGAGGGGGCGTTCACCCGCCGCATCCCGCAGAGCGCCCAAGCGCAGATGAACTACCTCGTCAAGCAGCTCAAGGGCACCAAGGCCGCCGCCCAGGCCCTCGGGATCTCCCAGCGCACCGTGGAGCGGTACGTGACGGGCAAGCTCAAGCGGCCCCGCAAGGACCTCCGCTCCCGCATGGAGAGCGAAGTCAAGAAGCGGTGGCAGCCGCAGATCCGCGCGAAGGCGCGGAAGAAGGCAGCGTCCACGGACGGCCTGGTCGTCTCCACCCGCGCCCGGTTCGGGTTCACCGCAGAATCGGGCACGACCGACGACGCCCGGATCCGCGACATCACCCAGGCCCTGCCGCCTGAGTTCGCCGACCAGCTGTTCACCGCACGGGAGCAGGGCGCCACCGACCAGCAGCTCCAGCAGATTGCGGCCAACGGACTCGCGCAGATGTACTTCCGCGCCAACAACTCCCGCGCCCAAGGGCTGGGCGTGGAGTTCACCGATGTGGAGCGGCTCGACATCGAGCTGTGATCACCCGCCCACGGCAGGGGTCCCGAACCGGCGTGAGGTTCGGGGCCCCTGCCAGATGCTGTCGCCGGGTCAGCCGGTGGCCCGAAAGTTTCAAGATCCCCGACAGCATCAGCTACTGAAGGGCGCGCAGACGTCGTGGTTGGACGGGGCGCAGCGAGGGTGTGAAGGGCGCGCAGACGTCGTGGTTGGACGGGGCGCAGCGAGGGTGTGAAGGGCGCGCAGACGTCGTGGTTGGACGGGGCGCAGCGAGGGTGTGAAGGGCGCGCAGACGTCGTGGTTGAGGCCCTTCCTTGCTGGAGTCACCCCCGCCGGGCGTTGACGTGACGCCGCTGGTGGGGGTGATCCGCTCCGCTCCTCACCCCCACCGGGGCGCGCCGGTCCGCTCCGCTCCCCGGACCGAGCGCTCCGCGCTCTCACGCCCGAGGGTGGCGGGGCCGCCGGTCCGCTCCGCTTCCCGGCCGCGCGCTCCGCGCGCTCGACCCCGCCACCCTCCCCGCCGGGGGCGCTCCGCTTCCCACGGCGGGACCGTCCGGCCAAGCGGACCAGCGCTCCGCGCCGCCCCGAGCGCTCCGCGCTGCCGGACGATGTCACGGCCGCTGCGCGGCAGTGACGGCGGCGACACGACAACGCCCGGCGGGGGTGTCTCCATATGGGTTGACCTGCGGTTTTAGGGCCAGGAACAGCCCTCGGAAGTAGGTAAGGGATGTAGTCTTTTCTTGTTGGTCGGCGGTGGCAGTCGGCCAACAGTCCAAAGCTCAAATCAACGCAAGGGGACACAAAGTGACTGACACTCAGCAGAGCATCCCGCTCGCCCTCCGGCTCGAAGCCGACGGCCGGTTCATGCTGATCGAGTGGCCCGCCGCAGGCACCCTCCAGGTGCTCTACACCGCGATCGGGTGCCAGACCATCACCGCCGTCGACATCAGCCCGCAGCTGACCATGTGGCTGGACGACACCGGGGTCTACAGCGGAGCCCCGGTCAACTCGGGCGCAACGGCGCTCTACGCCGCCCACCGCCCGCAGCACCAGAACTACTACGGCACCGCCGTCATCACCGGCGGCACGGACGGGCACGGCAACAGCCTCCCGCTGACGACGGATCAGATCACCGCGATCGTGGAATTCCACTGCACCGTGGGCGACGCCAAGATCCCCAGCCAGCGCGACAACCGGGGAATCTGAAATGGCCGACAGGTACACACTCGGCGCAGCGGACATGGAATGCCGATACCCGGTCACCCTGACCGGGAATTACATCGGACTGGTATTCCGCTGGCACCGCGCGTGGTTCGCCATTCCCGCCGGAATTACCACTCCCGCCGGAATGCACATCGAAGTTCGTGTCTCTGCCGGAGCCATCGGCAAGGACACAGCGGCCCGGTACCTCTGCGACGAATTCGACGCCGGACGAATCGCACCCGGCCAGAAGGCCCCCGATGATTCCGTCCCGGAATCGGGACACGGCCCCGTGCCGCTGCTCCACCGCCGCATGGACAAGCCCCATAACCGCTCGGCCGCCCTGTGGGCCCGGTACCGCCTTTCTGTCCGTTCCTGGACCGCACTCGGCGGATATCCCGGAGCAGACAATCCGTGGCTCCTGCGCTGCGATCTCTGCGGCTGGATCGGAATCAAGTACTGGTCCCACCTGAGGCCCCGCAAGGGCAATCCCCCCTCCCGCTTCCGGCACCCCGGATGCACCGGACGCACGACCGCCTGACCCTGCCCCACCACCAGCGGCCGGGGGGTGGCGCCCCCGGCCGCGCCCAAAGCGTGAAAGAAGGAAGCACATGTCAGTTCTCCTCCCCATTCCGAGTGACGACGATATGGAGCGCGCATTCGATCTCTTCGAATCGCTGCTGGAGAAGGCGGGCGACGGAATTCACACGCTCACCCTGAGCGTCCAAGGGCTCGGAGGAGCAGCCGTTAGGCAATTTCACTTTGCCCAGCGCGAAGACCATGGATTCTTGCCGGTCATTGAAATGGGAATCCCTTTCTGTGACTTGCTGGGTGTCGCCGTAAAGGGGACAAACTCTAGCGTCATGGTTATGCGAACCTGGGGCACGGAAGACCGCGTCTGCGGATGGAAATTCCACGACGGCAAACCGAAGCCGCTCACTAAGTCCCAGCTGTTCGACGCCTACTGCTACAGCAGCGAGTCCGGGGAATACGGTGGGCCGTTGTCCGATGCGGAATACACAGACGCCCCGGACGTCTAATCGGTCATGAAAGCAGCCCCGAACCAGTCTGGTTCGGGGCTGTTTCGCTTTGGAAGGCTCCCGCGTCCAGGGTGTATGGGCTGATTCCACCAAAGGTACATGCATCATTTGGGGTGGATGCACCTCAGTCCAGAGTTTAGCTACCCCACAGTTTGACGCACGCCCCGCCGCCTTTCCGCCGACCGCCCCCACCCTGTAGCCAGCTGCCCGCGCAGCGGGCTCTTGCCCCTGAAGGCGGAGCCGCAAGGGGCCAGGGTGAGGGAGCGAAGCGGATCTCACCCAACGGCAGGGCAAAGCCCTGCCGTTGGCCCTGAAGCGAAGCGGAAGGGCCACAACTCCCCCGCGAAGCGGGGGAGTTGCCCGAGGCGCAGCCTCGGGCGGTGAGCGAAGCGAGCCGCGCCGCTTGCACAGCGCGCAGCGCTGTGGGACC